>CAJXCR010000005.1 GCA_913051825.1 uncultured Halieaceae bacterium | reverse complement strand
TAAAAGAGGATAATTTGAATTCCAGCGATTTTGCCACTTACATACCACCATCTGACCTGCTTCAAAATAAAACAATCTTAATAACAGGTGCAGGATCAGGTATAGGTAGAGCAGTTGCCTGCACCTATGCCAAATATGGTGCACAGGTCTTACTTTTGGGGCGAACAGAAGCAAAGCTTGAAGATGTTTATGACGAGATAACAGGCTCGGGTTTTGAAACACCAATAATATTACCAATGGACCTATCGATTCCTGAGGAAAACCAATACCTAACACTACGAAAAACTCTTGAAGAAAATTTTAAATGTTTAGATGGCTTAGTATTAAACGCTGGAGTTTTGGGTCAGTTATCGCCTTTAGAAAATGTAAGCTTTGACTCTTGGAATACGGTGATTCAGGTGAACATGCATTCTGGTTTTCTTTTAATAAAAGCGTGCCTTTCATTATTGAGAAATTCTCCAAATGCATCCATCATATTTACTAGTTCAAGCGTAGGAAGGAAGGCGCGAGCCTACTGGGGGGCATATGCGGTTTCAAAATTTGCTACCGAAGGCATGATGCAATTGCTGGCAGATGAACTTGAAAATACATCAAAGATTAGGGTAAACAGCCTAAATCCCAAAGCCACTAATACACCAATGAGACGCGCCGCCTACCCAGGAGAAGATCCTGGTAAAAATCCATCTCCAGAGGAAATTATGTCCGCATACCTTTATCTAATGGGAGAGAAAAGCACCGGAATTACGGGAAAATCTTTTGACGCACGCTAACAACTTGCAAACAAAATTGTAATAGTCAAATTAGCGATTTTTTTGTATCTTTTTGTCAGGCCTACTATTAAAAGATTTATTCATCTTCTTTACTTATTTAAAACCACTCTTCCCCTCATCGAAAGACAAACTCGCCATTTCATATAGCTTTCTACTCATTGGAGAGTTAATTTCCATCCAATTCCCCTGCTTTAATTTTGACGGGATCAATACAGGACCAAAGCGAACCCGCTTTAATCTCGACACACTAAGACCCTGAGATTCCCAAAGTCTTCGAACTTCGCGATTACGACCCTCCATTAAGACAACATAGAACCAACTATTAGATCCCTCTCCACTGCCATATTGGATATCACTAAAACAAGCCAAACGATCATCGAGCATTATTCCCTCAGTCATATTTTCAAGATGCTCTGTTTTCACATCCCCCCTAATCCGCACAACATATTCTCGCTCTATTTTTGAAGATGGATGCATCAAAGCATGAGCCAAATCTCCATCCGTAGTAAATAAAATTATTCCTGAGGTGTTATAATCCAACCTGCCAACTGAAATCCAACGGCCGTTGCTCAATTTAGGTAGCTCATCGAATACTGTTTTTCTATTTTTGGGATCTTTTCTAGAGCAAATCTGACCAACTGGCTTGTGGTAAATAATACACCGATGTTTTTGCTCGACCATCCCTACTCCCAACCGCTCACCATCAACAGTTAAACGATCGTTGAGCTCCACACGATCACCAAGCCGTGCAACTTCTCCATTGACCAGTACTCGTCCGCTAGAAATCCAAGATTCGATTTCTCTTCTCGATCCTAGACCTCTACGGGCAAGAACTTTCTGTAGTTTTTCCCCAGAGGGAGGAAACTTTTTCAAACCACTCAAAAAGTTTTTATGTGTGTCCTTCACAGACATTTAAAGCACCCTGCTTATAAATCGACACTATTCTGTTGATTTTTTTTCATCAGCGACGGGCAACGCTATATCGTCCATATCACTTGCATCCAAGTCATTATTGGCAATTTGATGTACTTGCGCGACTGACTCCTGCTCAGATTCAGTTAATTCAGAATTACTCTTTTGCTCAAGCTCCAACTCACCCGTTAAAGATTCAAATTCAGAAACATCTGCCAAAGCAGGCAGCTGATCAAGACTTTTAAGATTAAAATAGTCTAAAAAATTTCTAGTAGTGGCATAAAGAGATGGCCTACCAGGGACATCTCGATGCCCTACAACTCTTACCCACTCTCTTTCATGGAGCGTCCTCAAAATACTTGAGCTTAATGAAACTCCTCGTATCTCCTCTATCTCTCCCCTCGTAATGGGTTGTCGATAAGCTATAAGAGATAAAGTTTCTAGTAATGCTCGAGAGTATTTTTGTGGTCTCTCCTGCCAAAGCTTCGAAATCCAAGGACTAAGTTCGTCTCGAATTTGGAATCGAAATCCACTAGCCACCTCCTTTAGCTCAAAACCTGCCTCAGAGTATTTTGATGAAACAACTTTGAGCGCATCTCGAATCTCAGAAGCAGCGGGCTTATCTGACTCATCGAATAATTCTCTGATCTGCGAAACTGAAAGAGGACTCCCTGCTGCTAACAATACACCTTCCAAAATACGCAACAATTTACTTTGTTCCATAGCGCTAATTTAGCCTCAATCTGACGTGAATTTCGCCAAAATTCTTAGTCTGTACAATTTCTATTAAAGAATCTTTCATTAACTCCATTAATGCTAAAAAAGTCACAACGACTCCTGCTCTTCCTTCCTCAGGAGAAAAAAGATCCACAAAAGGGATAAATTCTTCCCCTTTCAGAACGTCAAGCACGAAAGACATCCTCTCTCGAGTCGACAACGCTTCTCTCTGAACACGGTGACTCTGCTGTAGATTTGCTCGTTTAAGCACTTCACCAAAGACTATTAGTAACTCACGCATATCTACATCTGGCTTTGGAATAGATCGCTCTAACTTGGGAAGCTCAGCGCCTCCAAGCCAGTTATCTCGCTCCATACGTGGCAGTTCATTTAAATTTTCCGCTGCGCGTTTAAACTGTTCATATTCTTGCAATCTTTTGATCAAATTTGCCCTAGGGTCATCATCATCTTCCACATCGTCAATCGATCTTGGCAATAGCATTCTAGATTTAATTTCCGCTAAAACTGACGCCATCAATAAATATTCCGCCGCAAGTTCAAATTGCATCGCATCCATAAGCTCAATGTAAGCCATATACTGCTCTGTTATTAGAGCGACATTAATCTCTAGTACATCTAAGTTTTGACGGCGAATTAGATAAAGCAACAGATCCAAGGGGCCTTCAAATGCTTCTAGAAATACCTCTAGAGCCATGGGGGGAATATACAAATCTTTAGGTAATTCGGTTATCTCTTTACCCATTACGACCGCAAAAGGCATTTCTGCTTGTTGAGGTTGGCCAGCCTGTGAAGCTTCAATAGCTGATTCAGAGTTCTTTTTATTGCTTTCGACCACTTCAATACCGTCAGTTTAATTTGACATTATTATACCTGACTACACCTCAAAAAGGGTGACATCTCCCTTACCGACCCTGACAAGGCGTGGAACTTTCCCTACTAAATCGATAACTGTTGTGTAAAAAGTCCCACAATATCCTCCATCTACTACCGCATCCACACTATTAGCTAATTCCAATCTAATGTCACTTGGGTCAGTTAAGTGATTCTCTTTGTCTGGAAAAGATAGGGTTACACTCATTAATGGATCCTCTAATTCAGACAAAAGTGCTTGAGCAATCGAATTGGATGGGACACGTAGTCCAATAGTTTTGCGTTTGGGATCTACGAGAAGCCGTGGAACCTCAGAAGTAGCAGGAAGAATAAAGGTATAGGGCCCCGGTGTTAACCGTCGAAGAATACGATATGCAATATTATCTACCTTTGCATAAGTAGCGACCGAAGATAGATTCGGACAAATCAATGTGAACTTGTGATTTGGATCTAATTCTCGAATACGTTGAATTCGCCTCTTGGCAATCTTATTTCCTATTTGACAACCTAACGCATACGTTGAATCGGTGGGATACACAATAACACCGCCCTGAGTAATTATTTCCACCAACCTGAGAATTAATCGACGTTGTGGATTTTCTTCATGAATCTTAAAGAACTGACTCATTTAAACTAAAGAAACATCTGACCAAATACTGGGAATACAACCCAAATCCCCTGCGTTTATTCCAATATTAGCTAAATACTTTCCATCGCAATGAAAGTCACTGCCAACTGAGGCTAATAGGGAAAACTTATAAGCCAACTGCCTTAGCTTGTCAGTTTGCTCCAAACTCTGCCTACCAGAAATAACTTCAATTGCATCTCCACCACATTCGCAAAAACATGTAATCAGTCTTTCAAGCTTTGCATTTGTAAATTTGTATTTTAGGGGATGTGCAAGCACTGGTACGCCTTGTGCACTATTAATAATTCCTACAACTGTTTCTAAGGGAGGCCATAGGGAGTTAATATCTCCGATTTTGCCTCGACCCAAATAGGATTTAAAAGCCTGAGATTCGCTTGAAACATATCCTTCGTTAAGCATCCATTTTGCGAAATGTGGCCTCGTCAAAGCAGCGTCACCTGCTAATTTAGTCACTCCTTCTAGAGCACCCGTAACACCTCTCTTGCTAAGCCGACTACTTATCTTTTCTGCTCTTTCAAAGCGTGTGATTTTCTGCTTTTCTTCAAGGAGTACAAGAGAAGGATTTTCAGGATCTACATCTATACCCACAACATGAACAGAATTCCCTTGCCACTCGGATGATAACTCTATACCGGTTCTGAGCTTTAGCGTAGATTCTGACCCACCCAGACGATCTCTCAATGATCTCCAACCATTCAGCGTGTCATGATCGGTTATAGCAAGTTGCTCAACACCCAAAAGGAGAGCTCTTTCAATTAATTGTGTCGGTTTGAGTTCCCCATCAGATGCATCGGTATGTGTGTGGAAATCAACAAGCAATATCTTTAGACTCCATGACAGTCACAGACCAGCACGTTGATGGTCTAAATAAAGAAACTTAATCATTAGAAGAATATTATGGCCCAGATACTTGAACTTGTCCCGATTATACTATTTTTCGTCGCTTACCAGTATGATGGTTCTACCATACATCTGGGAACTTGGTCATACTATTTCGACGGAATTTTTTCTGCTACCACTATTCTTATAGCAGCAACCGCAGCTCAAGTAGCAATTAGTGCTGCGTTGCGGGGGCGAATTGAAAGAAGAGAGATTTGGATCTTATTAGCTGTAGGAATATTTGGTGGAATCACTTTGTGGTTTCGCGACCCATCTTTTATTCAATGGAAGCCCACCATCTTTAACTGGGCACTAGCTTTGGTTTTTCTTGCAGCACACTTTTTCTCCGAAAAGAATCTTATAGAAAGAACTCTTGGCTCTCAGCTCGACTTACCTCCCGATGCATGGAGAAAGCTTAATTTCTTGTGGATAGGGAATTTCCTACTAGTAGGAACTTTGAATATACTTGTTGCACTCAATTTTAGTGAATCATCATGGGTATCATACAAGTTATACTCAGCAATCGGCTTTACTATACTGCTAGCAACCTTAACTGTGATTATAGTAAGCCCTCATCTGCCTAAAGAGAATAAAAACAATACAACTTCTGGCGAATAACGGTTCTTACAGAGGTAAAAACTAAGTTTTAATTAAATTAAATATCCTTGACCATGTGTTAACCTATTACTTATGAAATATTTTATAGATTTAATTTACAGAAAAAGCCAATTTCCAATAAATTTCATTTTTTTCCTTTCTCTGATACTTGGCTTTCTTTTAAAAACTCCTTTGTCCTTCGCACAGACAGATTTCTATATTTACCCAGCCGAAGATTTTTCTTTACGAACTGGTGCTGGTTATGAATACCCAATCGTGCACTCTTCAATATCGTCCGGAACACGCGTAAAAATAATTTCAGTCGATGATGACAAACTCTGGAGCAAAGTTACGACGGATGATGAAAAGTCAGGATGGATTGAAAACCAGTATATTTCAAAAAATAAAGCTTCTATCTCTGAACTTAAATTAGCACAACGTCGCATCGAGGTGCTTAATGATGAAAATGACAAATTACGTCGTCAAGTAAACACCTTTAAGACTGAACAAAAGAACCTTTCACTGATGGTATCTAGTTCAAAGAAGGAATATCTTTCGGTATCTGAAGAATTAGCTCAGCTAAGACAAATTTCAAAAAATACTATAACTATAGATAAATTGAACAATGAACTTATGAAACAAAAAGAGAATCTTCTCGCTCAAATTGCCACGTTGGATTCTGAAAATAACAGATTAAACGAGAAATTGAAAAATCAGAGCTTTATTCAAGGTGCATTTGCAGTTCTGCTTGGAGTAATTATTTGCATGATTGTACTTAAATTTTCTCCAGGTTCGCGACGCAAAAACGGATGGGTCTAGTCTTTAAACCAGTTTTTTTTGAGATCAATAGAGTTGGATAATGAATAAATTTATATCTCTTATATGCGTATTTTTATTATCTTCTAGTTCTTTTTCAGAAGAGACTGCCGAAAACCATAAAATCGTCACCATTCTTACCAGTGCTGGAGAAATAAAGGTAAAGTTATTTCAGGAGGAGTCTCCCGTTACTGTTAGAAATTTCCTTCAGTATGTAGACGAAGATTTCTATGATGGAACGATTTTTCACCGAGTCATTCCTAACTTCATGATTCAAGGAGGTGGATTCCGTCCTGGTATGATTCAAAAAGACACTCGAGAACCAATAATTAATGAATCAAGAAATCGTCTACACAACGTCCGCGGCACAATCTCGATGGCCAGAACTTCGAACCCAGATTCTGCATCGGCTCAGTTTTTTATAAATCAACGTACGAATCTTAGATTAGATTGGTCACCGGGGACTCCTGGTTATACTGTTTTTGGAGAAGTGATTTCAGGAATGAACGTAGTTGACTGGATAGCCACGGCCAAAACAAAAAAATGGGGCGATTTTGAAGATGTTCCATCTGTACCGATTAAAATACTCGATATACATCGAAATTAGATCTTCAATAGTTGTTAATCAAAATGGTCGCCCTCAGCGTAAACTTAAACAAAATAGCTTTAATCAGAAATTCTAGAGATACTGAAATTCCTTCTGTTACTGACTTTGCTGCAAAGTGCATTTCAGCCGGTGCAGATGGAATCACTGTTCATCCGCGTCCCGATCAGCGTCATATAAGAGCGCAAGATTGCTTTGACCTAAACCCCATGCTTCAGGTTGAATTTAATATTGAAGGCAACCCTTTTTCTGAAGGAAGAAAAAGTGATCGTAAAGGAGTGGCAGACTATCCCGGTTTCATGGATTTGGTTAGAGACATCAAGCCTACTCAATGCACCCTAGTACCCGACAGCGATAGTCAATTAACATCAGATCACGGGTTCAATCTCATAAAAGATGCAGATCGTGTGGCGCCAATTGTGGACGAATTAAAATCAATGGGGATTCGCACTAGCCTATTTATGGATCCTGATCCGAAGCAAATAAAAATTGCCGCAGAAATTAATACTCACAGAATAGAGCTTTATACAGAATCATTTGCACAAGCATTCTGCAATAAAAAAGATCTAGAATCTGTATTCAAAATTTATCAAACGGCAGCGGATGCAGCCAATAATTATGGATTAGGACTTAATGCTGGTCACGATCTAAATCTTGACAACCTGCAGAAATTTTGCGGAATTGAAAATCTATTGGAAGTATCAATTGGACACCACTTAACAGTTGACGCGCTGGAGATGGGACTGGAGCAAGCTGTTCGGTCATACAAAAAAATCCTTAATTCATAAGATTTATCCATTTCCTGTAATGTTGTCAGCAATTAATCATCTAGAATAGCGCTTCATTTTTGAAAGCTTCAAAAAGAATTTTCATGTATCGCTAACTTTTAACATATTACGGATATATTAATTTTTTTTGGTTTTTATAATCTGCATCTAAAGCCCTTATTAAGAACTTTCACCAAAGAGTTCTCGTCCTATAAGCATACGACGAACTTCCGAAGTTCCAGCACCAATCTCATAAAGCTTTGCGTCACGCAGTAATCGTCCCACCGGATATTCATTCATATAACCATTTCCACCTAAAGCTTGAATCGCTTGCAACGCCATCTGGGTGGCTTTCTCAGCCGTAAACAGAATAACAGCAGCAGCATCCTTTCGAGATTCTTGATCGGAATCACATGCTCTCGCCACGGCATAGAGGTAAGCACGTGAAGCATTTAAATCAGCATACATATCGGCAATTTTACCCTGCATAAGTTGAAATTCTCCGATCGCACTTCCAAATTGCACCCGCTCATGGATATATGGAAGCACAATATCCAAGCAGGCCTGCATTATTCCAACCGGCCCACCCGATAGGACCGTGCGCTCATAGTCAAGGCCAGACATCAGTACCGTCACTCCTTGTCCTTCATGACCAAGAATATTTTCAGCAGGCACCAAACAGTTTTCAAATACTAACTCGCAGGTGTTCGAACCACGCATCCCCAATTTGTCTAGCTTTTGATTACGAGAGAATCCTTCAAATGTGTCCTCAACTATAAACGCGGTAATACCTTTTGCTTTAGCATCCATATCAGTCTTAGCATAAATGATGTAAGTATGTGCATCAGGGCCATTAGTGATCCACATTTTATTTCCATTAAGACTATAATAATCACCCATTTTTTTTGCGCTTAACTTCATACTGACAACATCTGAACCCGCTCCAGGCTCACTCATTGCAAGAGCTCCAATACATTCGCCAGAACATAATGAGGGCAGGTATTTTTGCTTTTGCTCTTCGGTCCCATTTCTATACAACTGGTTTACACACAGGTTTGAGTGAGCGCCATAAGATAGTGCCACTGATGCAGATGCTCTAGAAATCTCCTCCATAGCAACACAGTGCGCCAAATAACTCATACCAGCACCACCATATTTTTCATCAACAGTAATTCCCAATAACCCCATCTCCCCTAGTAGCGGCCACAGCTCCATTGGAAAGTTATTACTTTTATCAATCTCTTCAGCAAGCGGAGCGATCTCGGCCTGTGAAAACTGGTAAACCGCATCACGAAGCAAATCAATGTCAGATCCAAGATTAAAATCTAAAGTAGGATAACTAGTATTCATAATTTAATCTGATCCACAAATTTTAAGCTTCTCCTAATAATTAACCTTCGCTTACCTGAGGTCAGGCATTAGATTGGTAATATCATCAAAGCTTCTGATTAAGGTTTTTCTTCCAATTATTTATAGCAAAACTCAACTTCAATAGAGTCCGGTCATCATACAGATCATATAACCATGCCTGGCGAGGAGAAAACAACACCCCTATATCTTCCTAGTAACGGCTAGATCGAGTAGTAATATTAAATTCGCGAGATAGGTCTAAAATACTATAAATAGCCATTAATTATCATACGATTAGCAAAGATATCGTTTAATTTATCATAAGTTTGCATTTGCGTTTACGCAAAATCTGAGCATTTTAAATTATAGATCTAATAATTGCTAAGAGTAGAAACAGAAATGAGGGTTACCCAAAGCAGATTTGCCTAATTAGAACATTGATGGGACGATAATTGGATGAATAAAAAACCATATTTGGTCCCTCATACTCAAGAACCTTTCAAGATATTGTATCAAGATGAAGATCTAATTTTAGTGAGAAAACCAGACCTATTGCTTTCTGTTCCAGGTCGACATCCTTTAAATAAAGACTGTCTAATTACTCGGATACAAGCTGACTTCCCTACCGCAACTATAGTCCATCGACTAGACCTTGATACGTCAGGCATTATGATCATACCTCTAAATAGATCAACGCACTCAAGCATAAGCAGACAATTTCAGGAAAGAAAAGTTTTTAAAGAGTATGTAGCTGAAGTCTACGGCAGAATGAACACAAAAACTGGTGAAATAGCTCTACCAATAGCTCCAGACTGGGCAAATCGTCCTATACAAGTGATCGATCATCAAAGAGGAAAAAGTGCTGCTACCAAATTCAAAACAATTCAGCGTTTGCCAAGAAAAACTCGCTTATTGCTTTACCCAATCTCGGGAAGATCACACCAACTTCGTCTGCATTTGCAAGCAATAGGGCACCCCATTATCGGATGTGATCTGTATGCACACGAAAAAGCCTTTCAAATGTCAAAACGACTTATGTTACATGCTACTCGGATTCATCTGACGCACCCATCTACCCAGAAACCACTTGAAGGATACTGCCCTCCAGACTTCTAGCTTTACGAAATTATGGCCCTCACTTATAGTCTTACTCATGCAGATCCTTAAGGTTCCTAATATGTCAAAACTATGCAGTAGATGTCTATGTCACTTTAGCCTTGTCCTATGCTTAAGCGCTTGTAATGACGACGGGAATGTCAGCAATCTAGATGCAATGCAGCGCAACGAAACACGCGGTTTAGCTGGATTCGTCAGCAAGAATACTCTGCTACCACCTGTGGATGAAATTGTCACTTTTAGAAAAACCCCCAATCCAATGAAGCAAGCTTATTTTGGTGATTTACATGTCCATACAAGTAATTCTTTCGATGCCTACGCGTTTGGAACCATAGCTACTCCAGAAGATGCATACAGATACGCACGAGGGGAAAGCTTGCAACACCCTTCCGGATATCAAATGCAACTGCAAAATTCACTCGATTTCTACGCCGTCACGGATCACGCTATGTTTATGGGGGTCGTTAAAGAAGCCGCCAATCGCTCTACTTTAATGTCAGAATATCCAGAAGCAGAACTCGTACACAACCTAAACTCCCCCGAAAATATGAGTATATTGAGCCTGATTAAGCGAGGAGAAGTATTCTCCAGCTTTATTCCGAGTGTGCTGAATGGGATTTTAGAGGACAGGATTGATAGAACACTAGTTGAACGTATAACTAGAGAGGCTTGGGCAGGCGCTATCCGTGCAGCAAATGACGCTTACTCACCAGGCGAATTCACCACATTTGCCGGCTATGAATACACTAGCTCGACTAGTGATCGCGGGAACTTACACCGTAATGTGATCTTTAAAAATACTGATCGACTTCCAGCCGTTCCATTTTCAAGATTGAATTCTCAAAACCCCGAAGGTCTCTGGGATTGGATGGACAAATTACGAGAAGCGGGAATAGAGAGTCTTGCCATTCCTCATAATTCGAACGGATCAAATGGCGAAATGTTTAAACGCGTGGACTGGTCAGAAAAACCATTGAATGCAAATTACAGTGTTCAAAGATTGAGAAACGAACCCATAGTGGAAATAACACAAGTAAAGGGAACTTCAGATACTCATCCACTGTTATCCCCTAATGATGAATGGTCGAATTTCGAAATAGCGCCTTTTAGAGTCGGTACAAAACTACCGAGCAAACCCAACGGGAGTTTTGTAAGGCAGGCATATCTTAGAGGTCTCTCCACTACTGCTCGTGATGGAATTGATCCTTATAGGTTTGGACTAATAGGATCTAGCGACACCCATACCGGCGCGATATCACTTGATGAGAAAAACTTTTTCTCGAAAGCCGGTCTAATGGATGGAACTCCTGAATTACGTGGATCTATACCTGTATCATTTACTTATGGAAGCATTATCAAATATCTCGATCCAGGCCTTATAAAAACCGTTGACGGTAAAGACTATATGGCAGGCTCATCATTTGAATTTTGGTCAGCTTCAGGACTTGCCGGAGTCTGGGCAGAGGAAAATACTAGAGAATCGATTTATGCAGCCTTAAAACGCAAAGAGACATTTGCCACTTCAGGACCGCGAATTCAAGTTAGGCTATTCGCTGGCTATAATTTCTCTCCAGGAGATGAAGAAAATACTGAAGTTATTAACAAGGCTTACTCCAGCGGAAAGCCAATGGGTGGTGAAATCAAAGCAAAGAACATCAGTCCATATTTTCTAGCCATGGCAAGCGCGGACCCATTATCGCAACCATTGCAGAGGCTTCAAGTTATCAAGGGATACCTAAAGAACGGGGTGCCGACAGAGAAGATTTATGACATCGCATGTCCCGGTAATAATCAACCTGATTTAAAAACATATAGATGTCCTGACAACGGTGCAAAAGTTAATATTTCTGACTGCTCTACTTATCAGGGGACTAGTGCGACAGCATTTTCGGTTCTATGGAAGGACCCTGAATTCGAAAAAAATTCCGACGCATTTTACTATGTTCGGGTTCTCGAGAATCCTTCTTGCAGATGGTCAACATGGGACGCTATAAAAAATGGAAGGGAGCCAAGATCAGATCTTCCTAAGACTATTCAAGAACGCGCCTGGAGTTCACCGATATGGCTAAGAACAAAAAAACTCTAGAGATAGGAACACCAGTCACTCCAACTCCCCGGATATAAAATAGCATCATCTCTACCGCAAGCATGTAATGAAAAGAGATTCACGCAAGCAGTCACACCGGATCCACAGTAGACCACTATTTTCTCAGATTCCAGAATATCCCCCCAGCGCTGGCTCTGCATATCGTTGGACAATAGCTTTTCAGAATCATCTGTGGCGGATACCCAGGGTCGATTGAGTGCGCCGGGGATGTGACCAGCTACAGGGTCAATTGGTTCTTCTAGACCAAGGTATCGATTATGCTCTCTGGAATCAACTAAGGTTAGGTTTTTTGACTGCAAATCTCGCAACATATCAATATCACAAGTATTTCGAAATTCCTTAGGAACTTGAGGAATCTCGCACGAAAGACTAGGAGTGAATGTATTTTCAGGTGTATTTCCAAGAGCCAGCCAGGCTTTGTAACCACCATTTATTATCTTGGGTGGAAGATAATCCAGACTCTTCATCATCCACCATAATCGACTAGCAAATGCCATTCGAAAATCATCATAGATTATAACCTGAGAATTTTTCGAAATCCCGCATCTAGCTAAACAAGTCGCAAACGTTTTTGGGTCAGGTAAAGGATGCCTGCCTCCATGCTGAGCTTTAAATCCAGAAAGATCCTTCTCCAAATGTAAATAAAATGCACCAGGGATATGCCCTGCTTCATAACGTTGTCTCCCTAGATCAGGATCAGATAATGAAAATCGAGCATCTATTAATATAGATTTAGCACAGTTAACATCCTCAGCTTCAATTAAGAAATTCGACTCTAAGTATGGAGTTTTTAGCATTCAATCATCCTCTTCTCGCTAGAGAAAATGTTATTTTGAAATTCATATTGAAATATTAACGCGCAAGAATGTCGTATTCTAATCTAAATTTCCTAGTTTTGATGAATCCAAATCAAGAGATATACTCGCGACCACTACTCTCGATTAGGATGATCTTTTGTATAATAATAAAGTTGGATTTGTAAGTCTGGGATGCCCAAAAGCACTAGTTGATTCCGAGAGGATACTGACGCAACTTCGATTTGACGGCTACGATTTAGTCTCTCAGTACTCAGAGGCCAATGTCGTGATTGTTAATACGTGCGGCTTTATTGATGACGCGAAAAAAGAATCGATAGACGTCATTCATGAAGCTATGGATAACAATGGAAAAGTAATCGTTACAGGTTGTATGGGAACGGGATCTGATGCCAACATACTTATGGATAATTTTCCTGACCTGATCGCTATTACGGGACCAGCCGCCTATGAAGAAGTAATGACCGCTGTTCACAAAACACTTCCACCTGACAAAGAGCATGATCCACTAACCAGCTTGGTACCCAAGCAGGGTATTAAATTAACTCCTAGACACTACGCTTACTTAAAAATATCTGAAGGCTGCAATCATCACTGTAAATTTTGCATTATCCCTTCCCTCAGAGGTGATCTAGTAAGCCGCCCCATTGGCGACGTTATGAAAGAGGCGGATGGGTTGGTAAATTCTGGTGTGCGCGAACTGTTGGTCATCGCCCAAGACACTAGTGCCTATGGAGTGGATTTAAGTTACAAAACAGACTTCTGGAAAGGAACACCGCTAAAATCTGATTTATACACACTGTGTGAATCTCTTGGACAGCTAGGGATTTGGATTAGGCTGCACTATGTGTACCCGTATCCGCATGTGGATAAGATAATTCCTTTGATGGCTGAGGAGAAAATCCTGCCTTATCTTGACATTCCGCTGCAACATGGAAGCTCTGCGGTATTAAAACGAATGGCTAGACCGGCTGCCACCGAAAAAACGCTTAGTCGTATCAATTCATGGCGCGAAATTTGTCCAGATTTGAGCATCAGAAGCACATTTATCGTCGGTTACCCAGGAGAAACCGAGAGCGAATTTGAGGAATTACTTGTGTTCCTTGAAGAAGCTCAACTGGATAGAGTTGGCTGCTTTAAATACTCTCCTGTCTCCGGTGCAGCGGCAAATAAACTTCCAGACCATATTCCAGATGAAATTAAAGAAGAGCGTCTAGAGCGCGTAATGAATCTTCAAAAAGATATTAGTTTAGAAAAGCTTGAGGGGAAAATTGGAGTGACGGAAAAGATCCTGATTGATGAAATTGATTCTCAAACTGCAACAGGTAGAACCAAAGGAGATTCTCCTAATATAGATGGACTAGTATTCTTG
The DNA here is from genome assembly GCA_913051825.1 of uncultured Halieaceae bacterium. Taxonomy (GTDB): domain Bacteria; phylum Pseudomonadota; class Gammaproteobacteria; order Pseudomonadales; family Halieaceae; genus CABYJX01. The sequence goes on along the minus strand of CAJXCR010000005.1, from coordinate 38,365 downwards.
AGAGATTCTAAGGGATTATCACCTGGTGATTTTGCTGAGGTAAGAATTATTGACTCTGGTGAACATGATCTTTGGGCTGAGAGATTATAGATGAACCTTCTTCTTTTTGATTCAAATGATATGTCTGGTGAGAACGAAATAATAATCTCCGGAAGAAGGTTAAAGCACTTAAATAACATACTTAAGTTAAAAACAGATGAACAAGTAGATGTAGGCAAAGTAGGAGGGTTACTAGGAAAGGGCCGAATTATCTCCATCAATGAAGACGAAGCGAAGCTCGATTTAAACATTTACATATCTCCACCGGAAAAATTACCCCTGTCTTTGATAATAGGCCTGCCTCGGCCAAAAATGCTTTCAAGAATTCTTAGGAATGTTGCGGCAGCTGGTGTCAAAAGCTTGCATTTAATAAATTCCAGAAAAGTTGAAAAGAGCTACTGGCAAAGTCCCCTTCTTCAGATTGAAAATATTCACAAACAATTTAAAACTGGACTGGAACAAGCGAGCGACACTATTCTTCCAGATATAAAACTGTGGCAACAGTTCAAACCCTTTGTTGAAGATTTTTTGCCAAACTTACTGTCAGGACAAAGAAGCTTCATAGCACATCCCGGTAATTACCCACTACTACCGGCAGATTCAAACATAGCTACTACTATAGCTCTAGGACCAGAAGGTGGATTCATCCCCTATGAGATCGAAAAACTAATTGACGCTGGCTGCACCCCTGTATCTCTTGGCACACGCGTTTTGCGACTGGAATCGGCAATTGATACCGTCATAGGAAGACAGCTGATCCCACAATTTTAGCACCAACGTAGATGATCATTCCTGGTGACTAAATAAAGTCAGTTGATCTTCTTCACATGCCAAAGTCGGGAGTAAACCGAAACCTGCTCCTAGCAACCTAACAGGTCTGTCTCTGCGCTTTAATCCTTGGTGGAGCAACTGTCTAAAGATAGACAAGTCCACCCATTTTTCTCTGCTTGAAGGAATTGCTTGCTCATGGGTTGTTTGAAAAAAATCAGAAAATCGAATTTTAATAAATCTCTTATTTGGAAAATAATCTTCTTTTACTACTTTGAATCGCATATCTAATTCTTCTACTATCTTGTTCATTGCATGTTCAATATCAGAATGATTAGATAAATCTTCTGGGTAGGTACGTTCTACGCTTATTGATTTTCTCTGTCGACTGGCTTGAACCGGCCTGTTATCCAAACCAATAGCGAGATTTGCTAGGCGATGCCCATACTTGCCGAACCGCTTTACTAGATCCGTTGTCTCTATTTTTTGCAAATCTCCACATTTTCGAACACCTATTTCGGCAAGTTTTTTGGCAGTTACATGACCAACACCATTGATCTTTTTCACGGGAAGATCCAAAACAAAATTTGGAACCTCTTCAGGAGTTATCGTGAATTGATCATCAGGCTTATTCCAATCACTGGCGACTTTGGCTAAAAATTTGTTGGGTGCAATTCCTGCTGACACTGTAATCCTGAGCAAATCTCTCACCTTACTCCGTATATCAAAAGCAATTCGTGTAGCGCTGCCATCAAAATGCGTCGCTTCTGAAACATCGAGGTAAGCTTCGTCCAAAGACAATGGTTCTATTAACTGCGTATAGTTTCGAAAAATCTCGTGCATTTCTTTAGAAACACGTCGATACAGATTAAACCTCGGAGGAACTATCAGTAGTTCTGGACACAACGCCATAGCTTTGGAAGAAGACATTGCTGAGCGAACGCCGTAAGCACGAGCTTCATAGCTAGAAGCTGCTATCACACCTCTCTTACTTACAGATCCTCCAACAGCAATTGGCTTGCCTATGTAGTTAGGGTTTTCACGAATCTCAACAGATGCATAAAAAGCATCTGCATCAATATGGATAATTTTTCTACTGAAGTCACCGATTGCAGAACTCATCAACGTGTCCGCGTGGATTTTATTGTTAAGATAAAACTGGCTGGGGACATTCCACTCCCGTACCACCTAGTCCACAGTAACCCGACGGATTTTTTGCAAGATACTGCTGATGATATTCCTCCGCATAATAAAATTCCGGCGCTGGAAGAATTTCACTCGTTATCCCTCCATGACCCGAACTGGAAAGTGCATCTTGATACTGGTGCCGTGATGCAAATGCTAATGCGCTTTGTTTTTCATCAAAAGTATAAATACCTGATCGATATTGAGTACCAATGTCATTACCCTGCCGCATACCCTGAGTGGGATCATGATTTTCCCAAAAAACCTTAAGGAGGACTTCGTATTCAATCAAGTTAGGTCTATAAACTACTAAAACCACTTCATTGTGACCAGTTCTTCCAGTACATACTTCTGGGTAGGTAGGATTAAGAGTCGTTCCAGCGGCATAACCTACCGCAGTAGTATAAATACCTGACAAATCCCAGAATTTTTTTTCTACACCCCAGAAGCATCCCATACCAAACATTGCCTTCTGACAATCTTCTGGAAAGGGCTCTTTGAGTGATGCTTCTAGGACGTAATGGCTCGCATTAACAGACATTCTCTCCCTCCTGCTCCCAAAATACTCTCTGATATCTAGATTAACAGCTGATCTAAGGATTTTAATAATATTCATCTTAGTATTGTAATTGGATAAAAAAAAACTGGATATAGGGTTTATAGAAAACATATCATCTATGTCAAATACACTCGACATGATTAAATCTTTTTTTGGTTTTTTTTATGGGCATCAAGCGACGCGAACTTTTAGAACTCTTATCTGCCTCAACGTTCACGATAACGGCAGGATTAAATCTGCAAACCTTAGAAGCAGCTATCGGCACGGGACCTAAAATTTCTTTCCCGCAGGGAGTGGCTTCTGGTGATCCTACGACAAACAGTATTGTCCTTTGGACAAGAGCAATGCCTATTAACTATTTTGAAGAAATATCACTGATCGTTGAAGTTTCCAGTGATGAAAATTTTTTGAAATTAATAGCGAGAAAAATCGTTCATACGGGCCCTGATTCAGACTACACCGTTAGAACTATACTAAGAGATCTAGAAACCAATACTACTTACTACTATCGTTTTATCGACTTCTACGGGAATATGTCCCGAATAGGTCGAACCCGAACTGCTCCTCCACTCTCTGACTTTAAATCTGTGAAATTAGGTTTTGTCAGTTGCCAAAATTACCAGCAAGGATTTTTTTCTTCCTGGGCCAGGATGATAGAAGACGACAAAAATGACGAAGAACGCGAGCAGATACAGTTCATACTGCATTTAGGTGACTTTATCTACGAAAGAGTTTGGCATGAGTTAGAAGGAGGGGAACCTCTGATACGGAAATTACCCGCATTTCCCGAGGGCATTAGCGAATCAAGGTATGATTACGCTATCTCGCTAGCCGATTACAGACATCTATATAAAACGTATTTAAACGACCCTTGGCTTCAGACTGCCCGAGCAAGATGGCCTTTCATCTGTATCTGGGATGATCACGAATTTAGCAACGATTGTTTTCAAGGTTTTTCAACCTATGGAAACCAACCCAAGTTCGAACCCGATAGGAAAAGATGTGCAAATCAAGCCTGGTTTGAATTTATTCCAGCGCTTCTTGACGGATCCTTGGGGAGCCCGGCGCACGAGTATCTTCCAAAGAACAAAAACTTAGGTGCAGAAAATCATACCGCGAGTGATAGTCTTTGTATTTACAGAAAATTAAGGTGGGGCGGTAATGTAGAAATCTTTCTCACCGACAATAGAAGTTACCGCAGCGCACCTTCTTTGCCCAAAAATATCGCAGAGCAACTAGATCTACCGTTAAATACGGCGAATCTAGTTGAAATAGCGGACTATGGACGTGAGTACAACAATGGCAAACCTCCGACCAACCTACCCTACGGGAACAAAGAAACACCAAATCCGTTCGCAAAGCGTGAACCACGCACATGTCTAGGAAAGGCTCAGCGGGAATGGCTTATATCAAGTGTCTCTTCCTCCAACGCTCCCTGGAAAATATGGGCCAATTCGATCCCAATTATTCCCCTGCAAATTGATATGGGCAATCTACCCATGACAGATTATGAAAATAGTCTTTTTACTATCGATCCATGGTCAGGGTTTCCTTATGAACTAAACCAAATAACGTCAGCATTTAATACTAATAAAGCAACCGGGATTGTATCTCTCTCAGGAGATCATCATATGCATGGGGCAGGGAAAATCTCAATAAACCAAAAAGATCAACCCTCAAAAACTGTATGCCTTGATTTTTCCGTCGCGGGCATCAGCTCCACTCCTCTATTCAAGACACTTGCTAGTCGAGTCAACGACTCACATTCAACATTCAAACCACTCGTTTTTAGCGAAAAATCTGGAAGTGAACAGATCACATGGAATATGACCATGACCGAAGGGGTACTCGCTTCCTTTTTCTATGATTTAACTGGATTAGAAATGCTGTCTCGGTGGCTTGGCCCGAATAAGGCTAATAAAGGACTGAAATACGTCGATAGCGATTCTAATGGCTATGGATTGGCAACCTTCAGCTCGCAGAAAATAGATATTGCATTTATAACAATGCCACCGCCATCCACATCTTTTAACCAAATACCTGACAAAAAACATGTAGCACATTTTTCAGTGCCACTTTGGAAAAATAATGAAAATCCTGAGCTAAGAGAACCAACCTTTGACGGAGAACCTCCTTTTCCATTCAAAAAAACTAATCAAGTTGTTAGAAATTAACCTTAGCCAATGTTACGATCCTCCACCTAAGCAGGCAGAAAACTAATCTTGTAGTAATTAAAAAATGACAAAATCAACAGAAATTTTTATACCGAGCACTTTTTCCAGCAGAAAACTTCGAGCACTCATTAGCGACTCAGAAAAACATAGCTTGAAAGAACAGGAACTTGAAGCAGCGATAGCTGAGTTGGCCAACAGACGAAGTGGCCTGGAGAAATTCCTCCTCACCAACGATAAAAATAGCGACTAGGTTAGGTTTCTAAGGCTTCAGACGTGCCTCAAACCCCAACCAAAACCAAAGTTTCAAAAGAGATCACCAACTTTCTAAAGCAAGGTAAAGCGATCTCTACTTATCGCCAAAAGCAGTCTAGATTGCTATTTGGAATAGATGCCACTGCGAGTCGGCAACCCACATGGAATGCAGCATGTAGAACTCAGGGAGAACTATTTACAGCCGCACATCAAATCTCAAATATTGCGATCCAACTTTGCTTCTATCGCGGGTTCAGTGAATTCACAGTCAGCAACTGGTTAACTAACGAGACAGAATTAAAATATCAAATAGCGAAAGTAGCATGCCAGGGTGGTCAAACGCAGATTCTTCGACTCCTTAAACATGCTATTACCGAACACAATAAGTTAGCTGTTAAAGCCCTATTATTCATCGGAGACGCTTGCGAAGAAGATCCGGATCAACTTTCTAACCTTGCAGGTCAATGCGGCCTTCTGCAGCTGCCTATCTTTGTTTTCCAGGAAGGAACTGATAAGAATGCGACTGACTCATTTCGAATGCTAGCCAATCTTAGTGGAGGGGTACACACCACATTTGATGCATCCAGTGCGTCAACTCTTGCTAGTTTGTTGGGCGCCTTATCCAGATATATAGTGGGTGGTAAAAATGCTTTAGAGATGTCTGCTCAAAGTGGTGATAAAATATTCCTAGAGCAGCTTAAGAACTAAATACAGAGGAATCTCTTGCCTAGACTTATACTAGCCGTAGCGATAATCGCTACCCTCGTTTATATCACAAGACGAATAAACCGACTTCCACCTAAGGCACGCAAAAAAGCTTTTGTGCAGTTGGGCTTAACAGTGACGGTCCTGTTCGTTTTATTCCTTACCGTTACGGGGCGCTTACATTGGATTGGAGCGGCACTAACTGGCGCACTCGTGCTTCTTAGACAACTTCTGCCACTAATTATTCGCTTTATTCCCACATGGCTCAGTTACCGTGGTTCTAGCATCGGATCCAGTTCTAGCAAAACCTCGACAGTGGCATCTCGTTTTCTTCGCATGAATCTCGACCATGAAACCGGAAAAATGTCAGGTCAAGTGCTCGAAGGAGAATTCGAGCACTGGGAACTCGATGAAATGGAACGATCACAGTTAGAAAGCCTTCTTTCCTACTGTTCTAAAAATGATCCGGATTCCGCAAGGCTTCTTGAAAGTTATCTCACACAACGATTTCCCGATGAAAGCTTTGATAACCAACAATCTTATTCTGAATCATCATCCCAAATGCAGCGTGCGGAAGCACTATCGATATTGGGTCTTGAGGGAGAACCAGATTCTGAAGCTATCGTGAACGCGCATAGACACTTAATGCAGAAACTTCATCCCGATCGCGGCGGCAACGATTATCTAGCCGCTAAAATAAACCAAGCCAAAGATATTCTACTTAGCTAAGCTAACCTCTGATTTCAACCCCAGAAGACCACACCTACTTAACAAGATATTCACTCATAGGTACTACATCTATCCGATCAAAGTCTATGAATCTAGCACAACTAGTCATCATTCTCTCTTGCCGCTTTCCCAGTTCAATACCATCTTCCGCATCATAGAAAGCATGATCCGATGTCATCGCCTCTGGCGGGAAATTCTCTTCAACAATTGCATCTAACGAATAATCATTGTTTCCATAAACATCTTCGATAAGATTTTGTCTATAGCCAAAGGTAGATTGTGTTTCAATCGCTACCTGTGTATGACTTTGTTGCCAGATAGATAACCATTCCTCTTTCATCAACCTTTCGGGTCTCTGCAGAAGAGCCACCTGACAAAAACCATGTACCCTTCCCCCTACTTCTGCCGGGTACTTTTTATTAGGTAACGGTTCTTTCTCTGACACGCCGAAAAGACTATTTTTATCTGATGCTTGTTTCCAAGCTTCGCATACCTCTAGTGCATCATCTAAGTTTTCGCTCCAAATGGAAGCCATTAGATTTGGTAGTGGTTTTCGTCCCATCTGACGAGATACAGCATCATTTACTCCACTATCAGAAAATGCCAATCGCGCAGTCCTGATAGAACTACGAGCTTTTGTTATCTCTGAAAGTAGATGTAACCGACTCAAGTAAACATCATCTTCTGCGCAATCACTCCAAGTTATGATCATTACTTTATTCATAAACATTTAATCTTTTTACACTACATTCCGACGGGGGGTGTAACCGTCGCTGCATTATCTATAGATATTTCCGCACCATTGATAAATGTTGATTCATCAGAAGCTAAAAAAATCACTAAATTAGCGATATCGCTAGGATCGCACATATCAAAGTCCTTAGTGGCTTCTTTAATTTCATCATCATTGGACTGTTCTTTGCCGGATATCACCTTTGCGGTCATCTGAGTTCTCACACCATCAGGATGCACAGAGTTGCACCGCACTCCATTCTTCTGTTCTTTACAATAAAGAGCGACACTCTTTGTCAGTGCTCTAACAGCACCTTTACTTGCACTGTAAGCAGCTATAAATGACATGCCCTGCATCGCAGAAACGGAGGACATATTTATAATGGATCCTCCGCCCGCTTCTGCCATCAGAGGTATTGCATGTTTACATCCTAGAAAAACGCCCTCCGAATTAACCGAATTGATTCGTCTCCACTCGCTAAGCTCGGTATCAACTACATTTCCTAGACTTATCAGTCCAGCATTATTAACAAGCACATCGAGGCGTCCATGCGAAGAACGAATTTTCGAAATCACTTCTATCCAGTTCTGTTCATCCGAAACATCCAGTCGCATGAAGCTTGCCGACTCCCCAATTTCACGCGCGACCTCAGCTCCGCGCTCTTCATCGCGATCTGCGACAATCACAATTCCACCTTCCTGCACAAATAAACGACTATCTGCCCTACCCATACCAGTAGCGGCGCCAGTTATAAGTGCTATCTTTCCTGCTACGCGATCCATTTTATTTATCTCCAATCTATCGTTAAGTTTTAAATGTTTGAGACGCAAGTAAATCAGAGGTCTTTATAGACCACAAATAATTATCCGGAAAAAACGAACTTTTTATGATTTTTTAATACCTGAAAGGCTCGCCAATAGCCAGCATTCGAGTTAATCTGAACCTAGAAAACCCAAACACCAGCGAAGAGAAATCAGTCCTAGTTAAGACACGCAAGTGCTGCCTAAACCTTATGATAATTTAGGGCCACGGAGAATAGAAAAATGTTAAATAAACTTCGAATGCTCGCACTATTAACTTTCGTCAATATTCCATTAAATTCGATTGGAGAGACTGATTATCTGAGCTTTGCCACTGATGATGAAGCTAACTCTGTAGAAATTTTTCAAAAATCGAGTCCTGCTGTAGTGTTCGTCACAAATACTGCGCTTCGCAGAAGTTTGTTCTCTCCAAATATACAAGAAATTCCGCGGGGAGCTGGATCCGGATTTATTTGGAACAAAAATGGGCTGGTCGTGACCAACTTTCATGTTATTGCTGGCGCCAATAAACTTACCGTAACCTTGCAAGATAAAAGCGATTATCGAGCCGAGGTGATTGGCGTGGCACCCGAAAAAGATCTAGCTGTATTGCGTTTAATCGACCCTCCAAAAAATTTGCCAACCCTTCCCATGGGTGATTCTTCAGAGCTATCTGTAGGACGCAAAGTACTTGCTATTGGAAATCCATTTGGATTGGATACCACCCTAACCACAGGAGTGGTCAGTGCATTAGGTCAAGAAATAAAATCACCAAGCAATCGAAAAATTAGAGGCGTAGTTCAAACTGATGCGGCTATCAACCCAGGGAATTCTGGCGGTCCTCTGTTAAATTCACTCGGACAATTGGTTGGCGTCAACACAGCCATTTTTAGTCCAAGCGGAGCAAGTGCTGGAATTGGTTTTGCTATCCCAGTGAATACTGTCTCCCAAGTAGTACCGCAGTTGATTAATTACGGCCGCATATTACGTCCTATTATGGGCATAGAGCTAGCTAGCGATCGATGGATAAAACGCTATCGAATCAACGGGATGCCAGTAGTTCGAGTATTTCAGGGTTTACCAGCAGCTAGGGCCGGCATGATGGGCGCGTATCAAACGAGACAGGGAAAGATTGCGTTAGGTGATGTTATAAAGAGTATCGACGGAGCACCCATCTCTAACAACGATGACTACATGACAATCATGGAGGAGCATAAGGTTGGGGATACTGTCGAGGTTGTCACCGATCGTGCCGGGAAAACCAAGAGATTTAAAGTTGAGCTTACCGAATCACAGTGATCGCATCTAACTACTCACCCTGGGCAAGTTTTTTAAATTCCATCGCATTCATGATGTAATCTAGAGAACCATCTTCCTTAAAATAACTTACAGCTCCCTGCCCCAAAAACAGCATTTCTGTTTCTACTTCACAACGCGCTTCAAAATGTTCTGCAAAGATCGGTTCATAGCCGTAAGTGCCTTTAGGGGCCTTACCAACATCATAAATCAATTCTCCTTTTGTGATGAAGAATTCGCCGTAACCCTCGTGTCTGTGAGCTTGAAAGGATGCCCCCGGTTGCATATTCACGTAAAGAGCCCATTTCCCTGTACTCTCACAAGTTCTGAGTACTTTAAACTTACTCCCTCCGCCCACATCGATCCATTCAACGCGTTCCGTATCAACTAAAACATCACCCGCGGATGATTCAAATCTACCGGTATTGTCCAAAAGATTCACCTCCTCCAAGCTAACATAGCGATATCGATCCACCGCATGGCATAAAGCTAAAGATTAACCGAGCAGACCGGTAATGAGAATGACGGCAACTACGGGGGGCACAATAAAGCGAATTAAGAAATACCAGAGTGAATAAACTCCTTCACCAAGCGCACTTAACTCAAGACGACTTCCTTCTCTATTCATTACCCAACCCGCGAAAACGGCAATCAACAAACCACCGAGAGGAAGCAAAATCTGGTTGGAGAAAAAATCCATCAGATCATTAAAGTTTTTACCTGCGAGAGACCAATCAGCCCAGATATTGTAAGAAAAGATGCTCACTAAACTCAGTAAAGATAGTGATCCAACAACTAATATTGCACTCATTTGCCGAGAGATACTAAACTTCTCCTCCACCCATGCCGTGACACTCTCAATCAAGCCGACCATGGAGGTGATACCAGCGACGGCCAGCATTAGGAAGAACAAAGTTGAGAATAAGTGTCCATTAGGCATTTGTGCAAACGCGACCGGTAAAGTCTTAAAAATCAAACCTGCACCGGCCGCCGGATCTAAACCGTACTTGAAAACCGCTGGAAAGATCACAAGACCTGCTAAGATAGCCACCACAGTGTCGGCAGCAACGATAATAAATGCCGATCGACCTATAGAAACGGAGCGCGGAAGATAGGCGCCATAAGCCATCATGCCGCCCATAGCAACACCAATAGAAAAGAAAGCCTGCCCTATCGCAGCAAGTAGTGTACTTCCATCAATCTTAGAAAAATCTGGAGTGAATAGCCAAGACATTGCCTCGTAAAAAGAAGTAGCAAAGTAGTTATAGGTGGCCAAGCCAACAAGCAATAAAAAAAGCAATGGCATCATAAATCTAACCGCTTTCTCTATACCAGATTGAACTCCCGCATAGATTACCGACCCGGTAATGGCAAGACCGATGAAGGTAGCGGTAACCATGATCGAACTATCTCTAAGCATCCCTTCAAAATTGGCATTTGCAATCGTCGCATCTACTCCATCAAATCCCGTAGTTACGGCCTTAAACAGATACCAGAGCACCCAACCAACGATCACTGAATAAATAATCTCAATCGTGTAGGCGGCTAACAAGCCTAAGCCACCTACACACTTCCATCTCTCGGACTTTCCATTTTCCATTGCTATATTAGCTACAGCAATCGGCGGACTACTCTGACCCCTCCTGCCAATAAGCAGCTCTGCCATTAACACAGGCACACCGATCACAAGCACGCATATTAAATAAACTACTACAAAAGCGCCGCCGCCATTTTCACCAGCCACATAAGGGAATCGCCAAATATTGCCCAACCCTACCGCAAATCCAACTGAGGCCATTAAAAATGCGAATCGCGATGACCAAACTTCTTTTTCTAACTTAGCCGCGGCCATACATATCTCCGGTTTTAGAACTATCAACAACCAATTTTTTTATTTTTATGGAAATGAGCATCATATGAAACTTGGGCTTTGATCATTAATCAATTAGATCAAAATCCGCCTTCGAAATACCGCAATCTGGACATTCCCATTCCTCCGGAATATCCTCCCAGCGCGTGCCCGGAGCTATCCCGTCATCCGGAAGACCTTCCTCCTCATCGTATATAAAACCACAGATAACACATTCGTATTTTCTAAAGTCTGACATGTGATCAAAGACCTCTAAAATCCATTAAGCTTGATTGGGCTGTGGATACAATATAACAAGGTGTTTGGTTTAGGGGAAATTACCTTCTAATTTAACTTGATGAATTCCGTCCACTAAAGGCAATAACTGCAAAAAACGAAAGGCTACAGAATTCGTATCGACTTTCTGGAGACCATCTAATGACAAATCTACCGAATAGTTCCCCTTATCTATTGATACGAGTCCATTGACTAAAACTGGTCCTTGAATCGTTCTAATTTCGGCGCGTGTAATATTAAATTCCAATGTGGAGAGATCCGCTGAATAAGAACCAAGTGAAAAACTCTTTCCTTCTACAAAAGTTTTTGCCGCTCGCCAATCCAATCTTCCTGAAGTATTTAAAACTGAACTTTTAGAGCTAAAAGAAAGGTGATCTAACTCCCAATGGATTATTCCACCAATCGACAGCGGAAAAATTGAATTGAGTGCAGATGCGTCAACAATACCTGATAAATCTAAAAACTCTATACGATCTCCAAAACCCAACTTTCCAATTCCAGAGAATGACTGCTCTCCCCATTCTGCTCTAAGCTTCACCTCTGGCGATAACTTCAGCCAAGATAAGGGTATAAGCTTCCACTCTATATGGCCAAGATTAAGTGGACCTTTAGAAGTGGATATCGAAGATCTGATTGCACCTCCTTTCCATAGCGTTCCGTGAAACCACTCCAAAGAGAATGTATTTTTTGGTAGAAAGATAAGAATACTAGATGCCGGCAAATTCAAAAATATTAGTAAAATAAAGGCTAAAAATCCTGCAATAACGGGCAGTCGAAGCACTTTTCCAAGACTCTTATCCACCACCAAATCTCAAGGTGGCATTGACTTTCATCTTTCCACTAGGGACGCTTAATCCAGCTTCTATCGTGGTAAATCCGAGCTCTGACTCTACATAGTTAATCCAACGAATTAACTCAGAAAACTTAACATTCTCTAAACGCAATTCTATTTCACCCAGACTATTTGGAGTTAAACGAGAAATTTTCAAACCATATCGTAAAGCAGAAGCATTTATTCCTGCGGTTGAACTACCTCGCTGAGACGCTGAAGATTGTGTAACATTCAATCGCCTCAGCTCAGACACCATTTCATCGACACGGCTCAAAGATGCTCTAGATAGCTCGTTTCGGCGCGACATCTCATCCCGTTGATCAGATATTGGTGTCAGAATTAAAAACCAAACAACGAATAGAAATAATATAAACATGGTAAATAGAAGTAAAATTTGATCACGATAACTAAGTTTAAAAAATGCACTCATCATGATTTTTTACCTATTCTAAGTCGAGCATTAACAATCGATCCACGTGCCGTAGAATTCTCCAAAACTCCATTGAATCCCGCTTTATCAATGGCGTTCATTACTCCTTCTAGCGCTTGAAAATCAGAGATGATAAAACTAATTCTCATTTCATGATTTTGTTGGCTGAAATTAATACTGGTGATACGAATTGTAGGGTTTTGTGAAAGTGCATTTGTAACATCATCTAAAAAAGAGATAAATCCTACGCCATCGATCACACTACCTCGCGCTGCCAGTTGGCGGCGTAATTGTTTTTCGGGATCGACAATCGCACCTGAAGGCATGACAGTCCGATAAGACTTTTCTATACCGGCTCTCAAATCAATATTTTCTTTCAACAAATATCGGTATTCTATCCATCCAACTAAACCATATAGAGCGAGGGCTGAGAGGAATACGAATGCCAAGGATTTCCATTCGATCCACCACTTGGCATAAGGCAACTTCGGGAGATAATCCCCTGACAAAATATTAAGGGATGATGAAATCATAGAGTTAGAGGAACTCACTATTGAAATTAAAGTGCCTTGGTTCCACTCAGTTATTAGCCTAAGTTTTTCTGGTATAAAGCTAAGATCTTCATCCTTAGAAATACCATACACTACAACCTTATTTGGTAGAGCCCGATCAACACTAGCGGCCATTAGGGTATCTCCCAGGTACTCCAACTCATTACTCATTCCTTCCGAGGTGCTCACTCTAATTATTGCTCTATCTTCTTCAATAACTATTGTCCAGCAACCCTCTTCAAACGGTAATAACAAAGGTTCTGGTATCCATTTCGTCTTCATGTTTGGTACTGGGAGAAAATTGCTCCAATCCAGCATTTTCTGATGTGTACACACTCCAACTGAATAATCAGATTCATCAATCTTTAGCGAGGAAAAATGCAAATTATCTATATCCTCTGCAAATGTTTCTTCAAGTTGAAAGGGGAGTGAGGCATCAAGATGCTTTACTTCATCTTTATCTATCTTATGATGAAGCAATCGAACTTGATCTCCCGGTACTGCAAACACAATACCTACTCCACTTAAGTGTTTCTCAAACTCTGCAAGATTCACGTCACTCGATTGATCTTCTAGAGACATCACAGCCTCCGGATCACTTGATAATGTATAGAAAAAAGAACCTTGTTGATAACGCAACAGGATAATGTCTTCACTTAATCTTTCGTTAAACATAAAAGTCCCCATTTCCTCTTTTAAAGAGGAATAGATGCTCTTGACAAGGTCCCAACTCGCTGTCCAGAACGCTCCAAAATACTATACATATCCATTTCTAAACTCTGCAATTCCACGTTGGCGGAAAATCTAAAATACTTAGTAGATGTTCCTAAAAAAGATTTTAGCTCCGAAACACTCTTACCATGAAAGATGGGATTTTCTAACATGGAATCAACATCATTAAATCCAACGTCCCGTCTCTCTGTAATCAACACCCTGGCATCCTCCTCAGATAAAGGATCTAAATTTCCGTCTCCATTGAAGGTCCTAAATAAAGGTTGTGCGATAGTATGAATATTTATCAAACCGGGTTTTCTCGGCCAGACGGTTACAAGCGGCAACAATTGTTCATAGAGTTGGGGAGTAATGTGCCGAACTAAACGCAACTCACTGACACTTGCCATTGATCTGTTTGCCGCACGATATGGAGGTTGCTGACCACCATACCACATGTCTTCAGCTCCACTCGATCTTGGTTCATCATCAGCATCTATCCAATCACCAATGGCCTCTGTCACCTCAATTGCCTGACTAACTGATAACGGAGGTGAAGTGACACATTGCAATAATCGTATAAATTGTTCCTGCGGGCTAGAAAACTTCTTTACTCCTGCCTGGGAAATCGAATTATGCGCCAAATGGTTTAAGTTAAATCTACCGGATAGATCTTCAATTGAACCAAATAAAACCCCACCTTCGTCAAGCGTATAAGGCATGGTGGCCTGAGCCCAAAATTCTCGAAGATCATCTCTTGGCTGCTCTAAAGTTGAATCTTTACGAGCATCTAGCATCAGCGCCAATGCCGCCAATTCTTCGGCACCGAGTAAATATTCATAGGCCTGCTCTCTGATAATAGCATTAGCCGTCTTTTGATAAAAAATTGAGTAGAACTTTTGTGTAGCAACTAGCAATGCCGCGCAAACTGTAAAAATTAGCATTGCTAGGATAAGCGCCGCGCCAGACTGAGTGTTTGATTTTGATTGTGTCATTTTTATTGTATCGGCATCTCGTATAAGCGTCTAAGTTCACCAATGTCGTCCAATACCAGCGTCACCTCAACTGCTGCTGGTAAAGGAAGATGGTTAGCGCTCGAGTCAACAAGAGGCACCCAATTTTCTCTCCAATAAGTATAATCGATCTCTATTTTTTCATTACCTGTCAGCTCTCGGGTAGATTCAAGAAATAAGATTCTAAGCTCCGAAACTCCTTCTAAAATAGCGTCCTGTCGAGAAAGCTCTTGATCAATTCTATCCAGCGTGAAAAATGATTCTCGATAAAGATTATTTTCTCTTAGATAATAATTTACTCGTTGCAAATCACTCCGCGAAATACCGACTGGATTACGCCAACCAGCCCTAGTAAAACTGAGATTCCATTCTGCATAATCTCCACCAACTAATGCCGGCAACACATCTCCAAATTCATCTCGAATAGGACGATCTATCACTTGTCTTAAATCACGTGTCAGCATTCCAAAGGCTCTATCAACCTCAGACAGTCTAGTTGTCGTAATCTGCAGCTGATCCGTTCCTTCTATAGCAACAGACAAACCAGTGTATGAAGCAAACGTAACAACAACTGTAAGACTCAGTGCTACAAGCACTTCAATTAGGGTAAATCCGCTCGACGAGGCTTTTTCTCTAGAAGGCATAGAGATAAAATCTCATTTCAAAACCCGTTACCTCAACCATCTAGATATGCCATACGCTTTACATTGAAAAATGCATCTAATGTATGAAGAGGAGTTTCATCTGCTCGACTGGAATCATCAACGGCAATCGATACTCTGATTATTTCAGGTTGCTCTGTAGCTACAACATCTAACTTCCATCCCCAGGTTCTTCCGCCCATCTCTGTACTCCCAAATTCCGTACCTAATGACATCTCACGTCCAGCACTGGAGATCAGACGAAATTCCGATAACTTGTTAGTGCTTACGTATTTCGCCAACATCTTATCTCTCAAATACATAGAGTTATCGATTTGCTGCTGGAGAGTAACTAGTAATGTGCTCAAAGCAATAGATACTACAGCCAAAGCAACTAGCACTTCGACTAATGTAAATCCGTGGCGCGATCTTCTAATCATCTCTTTTAGCTTTCCGAATCATCAACTTCATGTGAAAAAGAAAATTTTCCAAAAATATTCCATTCTAGCTCACAAAGAATTTCGCCTGTTTCCTTTAATCTCCAGAGCAGTCGGCCCGGGCTTGTCTCTCCGCTGCTATAAAAGATTATTTGAGGAGTTGAATGGGATTGCGAGGCAATGATATCTACAAATTCAAGAGGACTGTCATCTAACTTCAACTCAACTTGGAGTCTTGGATCGAAAAAAACATCGGCGAACGCATCCGTATCAATCTGGGGGTGCGCCCAGCCATTCTTACTTAACTTAGACCACCGATAAAAAAAAACATCTTCGTTTTTTTTATTCGTCATTCCCAGAAGCAAGCCGTAATCACGGCCACTCATTTGAGCCTCATCAAGAGCAAATTCCGCAACGCGAGTCAAATGCCTTACCTCAGTCTCTAGCCTATCTTCAAAATTATCAGAACTAATGTTAACAGAAGCTAATGTCGCCATAATTGAAACGATAAAAAGCACTATTAAGATCTCAATAAGGGAAAAGCCTGAGGGTCTGACACTCATAGTATCTCAGGCTCCGGATTCCCAATTTCCAATATCTGTATTTTGATCATCACCTCCTGAAATTCCATCCGCGCCCAATGTATAAATATCGACTTGCGAATTTTCACCTGGTGAAAGATAAAGATAAGGTCTGCCCCAAGGATCCATTGGAACCTCTGCTAGATATCCACCCTCCTTGAAATTTCTCGGTTGCGGACTTAGTGAGCTTGGCTTAATCAGAGCCTGCAACCCTTGTTCAGTAGTAGGATAATTATAATTATCAAGACGATAAATCTTGAGTGCTGTCTCGATGGACTTGAAGTCCGCATGCACTTTTTGGATTCTGGCTTCATCTGCTCGATTAAGAACCATAGGAGCAACAACACTTATTAACAAACCCATTATCACTAAAACTACCAAGATTTCGATCAACGAAAAACCACTTTGCTTTGAGGTATAAGATTTCATTATTTTTCCTTATCTTACGATCGCATTTAATTCAAATATTGGGAGTAAAATCGCTAGGACAATCGATAAAACAATTATCCCCATAACAACAACCATAAACGGTTCAAAAAGTGCAGTGACAGTCCCCAGTGTAATTTCTAGCTCTCTTTCTTGTGCACTAGCAGCCTTGGACAACATGCTCTCCAGCTCTCCACTAATTTCTCCACTCGAAACCATATACACCATCATCGGTGGAAAATATCCGCTTGAAGATAGAGCACGGGTCAAGCTTCCCCCTTCTCTGACAGAATCTGCTACCTCTATTGTCTGAGATTTAATTATTTCATTACCTAAAACCTGAGCAGAAATTCCTAAAGACTCAAGTAAAGGAACTCCGCTTCCAAGAAGAATACTTAGTGTCGATGCGAAACGACCCGTATCTACCGCGATAAGTAGACCAGAGATACCTGGGATACGGAGAAGAAATTGATGCCATTTTAATCGATAAAACTTCACTCTCAACATTCTTCTAAAGCTTAAAAATAAAATTACAGCAATGAGCAGGACAAGGCCTCCATATTCATTAACAAAATCACTCAGTCCAATAAGAACACGAGTTAAAAGAGGCAGCTGCCTTTCGCTGTGAGAAAAAATTCCTATCAGTTCTGGTAAAACGAACACCATCAATGCAATCACTACCGCTATAGCAACCCCAATAAGAACGACTGGATAGATCATAGCTGTCTTCAGTTTCTGAGTTACATACTGCCTTTGCTCAATATAGTCCGACAACCTCTCCAACACTTGACCAAGAAAACCAGATCTCTCACCAGCTTCAATCATGGCACAATACATCCGACTAAATGTCGAAGAAAACTGGGATAGTGAATGTGCGAGGGTATGGCCTTCCACTACCCGAGAACGGACCTGAAGCATAAGTGCCTTCATGGATCTTTTTCGGCTCTGATCGGCTATTGCTTGCAGACACTCGTCTATAGGAAGACCAGATTGTACTAATGTAGAAAGTTGTCTTGTGATCAACGTTAATTCAGAAGCGGACAATCTCGGTTGAAAAAAAGCACGCAGACCTTGATTTTCCGTCACTCGCTGATGATTGGCTTCCGCCAACTTTATCGGCCTCAGTTTTTTCTGCCGCAACTGCGTTCTAGCTTGACGGGGCGAGTCAGCTTCAAGAACACCGCGAACCAATTTTCCTTTATGATCTAAGGCCTGATACTGGTAGGCTGACATGAAACCTAAACCTATATCTCCGAAGTGACACGGAGAACTTCTTCGACACTCGTTTCTCCGGCCAAAACTCGGCGCACGCCATCTTTTCGAATCGATGCGCACCGATTCTCCACAGACCGACGCATTGTTTGATCATCTGCGCCCTCGTGAATCAAACTTTGTAAGTTTTGATCTATATCAATAAATTCGTAAATTGCTGCTCTGCCTTTGTAACCGGAATGGTGACACTGGTCACACCCTTTGGCAGTAAAGATCAAATGTTCTGCATAATCTATATCAAAGAGATGACATTCGGATTCCGTTGCGTAACGGGACTCTTTACAGTGGATGCAAAGAAGACGAACTAATCTTTGAGCCATCACACCAATCAAGCTTGAAGACATGAGAAATGGTTCTATCCCCATATCCCGCAATCGCCCTATAGCACCTATAGCCGTATTGGTATGGAGAGTAGAAAGCACCAAATGCCCAGTGAGCGAGGCTTGCACAGCAATTTTAGCTGTCTCCACATCCCTGATTTCACCTACCATTACTACATCAGGGTCTTGCCTTAATATAGCCCGTAGACCTCGGGCGAACGTCATATCCACTTTCTGATTCACTTGAGTCTGACCAATACCTGGCAGACTATATTCAATGGGATCCTCTATCGTAAGAATATTTCTAACTGCTTGATTCAGATAAGACAATCCCGCATATAGCGTTGTTGTTTTACCCGAACCCGTGGGTCCTGTAACAAGAATAATACCGTGAGGCCTAGATAAAAGATTTTGGTAAGAGTCCAGCATATGCTGAGGCATGGTAAGTTGAGCCAATTCCAATCTACCAGATTCTTTATCAAGTAGTCGGAGCACTACTCTCTCACCATGAGCCGAAGGAATGGTGGACATTCGCATATCTATGGCATGTCCAGCAATGCGCACGGATATCCTCCCGTCCTGAGGCAAACGTTTCTCCGCAATATCTAACTTAGCCATTACCTTCAAACGAGAAACAAGTAAAGGAGAAAGCATCTTCCTTGGCGTCAAAACTTCGGTCAAGACTCCGTCAATTCTGTAGCGTACACTGAGTCGATCCTCAAAGGTTTCCAGATGAACATCCGATGCCTTATCCCTTATGGCTTGAGACAATATAGCATTTATCAGCCGTATTACCGGTGCATCATCTTCAGCATCTGCCAGATCACCAGAATCAGGAATCTCTTCTGCCAGACGACCCAAATCAATATCAGCACTAAGATCTTCTGCAACCTGATGAGCCTCTGCGTTATCACGCTGATAGGCATCTGACACTTGGGCCTGAAATTCTTCTTCACTAACGATTTCCAATAAAAACGCCCTCCCAATTACGCGTTTTAATTCCGCATAGAGGTCTAGTGAAGGCCAATTAACCGATAGCACTTTTGGTGTATCTGATTCTGTAGATAGCAAAACAACTTTCTTCGACTGTGCAAAACCAAATGGCAGTCTGTCTCTATTTCCCAGAGACTTTGCCCGATCAAATATCGATTCCGCCTTGGCTTCCACTAAGGAGATTCCCCGAGGTCCTGTATCTCCTCTAACTGCTTTATTTGCTCTTCCCATTCTGGAAGTACCGGAATTACATCGTCCTCTACCAGCATAATGCCTTCACGACGTCTTCGATCTTGCTCATTTTTTATATAACGATACTTCTCAGCAGTTGCACCTGCCAATTGCTCCGCATCTCTAATTACTGTAGGTCGAATAAAGATCAGCAGGTTAGTTTTTGAAATAGAGATTGAATCGGTGCGGAAAAGTCGTCCGAATAGAGGGATACTTCCGAGAACCGGAACTTTTTGTTTACCACTTTGTATGTCATCCTTTATCAATCCACCTAAAACCACAATTTCTCCATCATCGGCCAAGACCCTAGTGGATATCTTACGTTCATTAGTAATTAGTCCTGTATTCCCTGCCGTAACACCTGTTAAGTTTGATATTTCCTGGGTTAGATCTAGAACCACCGAATCACCCTCATTAATTTGCGGCGTAACCGTAAGGGTGATACCAACATTTTCTCGCTGTACCGTCTGAAATGGATTTCGAGCCCCATCTCCGCCACTGGCATTTGTATAAGATCCCGTTACAAAAGGGACTTTTTGACCTACCGTTATATAAGCTTCCTGATTATCTAGAGTAAGCAGGCTTGGGGTGGATAAAATATTCGCATTGGTCTTTGTCTCTAGCGCGTTTAGAATTACCGTCATACTTAATTCATCGTCTACGGTACCCCAACCTAGAGACAAACCAGGATTCTGCACGAGAGCCCCACCGAGAACCGCTATATCCAGCTCGTCGCCTAAACCTGAAGAAGAATCTGTCTCGTCCCCTGGGGTACGAACCGAACTTGCTACACCTCCTAAGCGTGAATCATTACCACTGACATTACTACCATAGAAGCCTTTGTTATTGGCAAAAAGCCATTGAAGTCCCAAATCTTCGTTTTCTCCAACGTCCATCTCTACAATAATAGCTTCCACCAAAACTTGGGCTCGACGAATATCAAGGCGTTGAATAACATTTAAGAGTGATGCCATCTGATCGGTTTCAGCGGTGATAATAAGAGCATTAGTCCCTTCATCAGCCTCTATAGTAAATTCAGTTTTACCCTCTTTGACGTTCTTTCCTTCGAGGCGACTAATATTTGCCATCACCCTAGAAAGCACCTCAGCCATCGCTGTGGCTTGAGCATACTCGAGATAAACTACCTGGACGTTTCCGCTTTGCTTCAAGGGCGTATCAAGATGAGAAATCAACCGCTTAACGCGGGCCACTTCAATTTCATCGGCAGTCACAAGCACACTGTTGGTCCTATTATCGGCAACCAGAATAGATTCTAAAGCGCTGCTTTCTCCTTGTTTTTGTTGACTTGCGGCAAGCTCTTGAAGCATACCAACCACATCTTCTGCTACAGCATACTTCAATGCGACCACATGAGATTGCTTGACTGCCGAACTGTCCATCCTTCCAACAATTTCAAGAATGCGATCAATATTTGAAGCTACATCTGCAATAATAATCGAGTTACTGGGCGTATATGAAGCCAAGTGAGATTGCTGCGGTACTAATGGCCGTAGAACGGGTATAAGTTTGGCCGCGGAGATATTTTCTAGCCTCACCACCTGGGTCACATATTCGTTTTCACTGGTATTATTCAGAGAACCAGGCGAACCTACAGGAGAAGTCCTAGCTTCCTTATTTTGTATTACACGAACCACATTACCAGACCGGATAGCAGTATAATTGTGAACGTCCAAAATAGAGAGAAATAAGTCATATAACTCTGCCTGAGTTATGGGTTCAGAGGAAATCACGTTTACTTTACCCTTGACGCTCGGATCCACAACTATGGTGCTCCCGGTGGCATCAGCGACAAATCTTATTAACTCTTGTAAATCGGTATTTTCGAGGTTGATGGTATAATCCTTATCACCATCATATTCCGGCTGGGATAATCCTGTTTGCACCAAAAAAAATAGACCTAAGATACCAATCAAAACATGGCTAAAATTAGATCGTCTATTTACAAGAAAGACCATATTCACCTTATTAAACATCCTCTAAATCAACACTCAGCGAAACCATATCTCCATCCCGAAGCAAACTCAGATAAAGAGCAGAGCTATCTTTTAATTCCTGGTAAAGAGAAACCGTATTCGACGGGTCATCTAAAACTATTCCATTGACTTCTGTGATTATATCACCAGCGCGTAATCCAAGCAGTTTAATCAATTCATTAGTTCCACCGGCGGACGAGGCAACCTGATATCCGATCAGACTATTCTCCTGCGTAACAGGCTTGATACGAATCGACTTCATGATCTCTGCTGGATCAGCATAAATAGCGTCACGATATGCAGCTATCTGGCGACCAGCATTTTTAGGAATTCTTGTAACAGTTTCAGTTTCAGTTTGATTCGATTTCGAAATTAAATCGACTGGTTCCGAAATAACTGCAACAGGCTGTGATTTATCAAGCTCACTGTCTTTAAATAGCGTTAACAGTTCATACGCACCGCCATTGTCTAGCACAACGCTGTTTTGCATCACCTTTGCTAAAATTATTCGATTAGTGCTTTTAACAGTTATTCGATCTCCTACCGAGTATAGTCGTTGCTTGTCGTCATTCTCGATAATAGCAACCCCTGAGCCATCCGCGGAAAACGCCACGATACCTCGTAGCTCTATATCCAATCTAGTTTCAACAGCCGATGACTCTATTCCTTCTGGTTTATAGACTGAAGGATTTGTTTCTATTTTCTGGTTTCCATGAGATCCAAATAAAGCGCGCTCAACAAGCCGATCAATATTAATCGAAGCAGATTCGACGGCACTCAACGGTTTGACTGGATTAATTTCTGCTCGCGGCAAGTGCTCAGTATTTCCTGATGAAAGAAACATCAAAAAGAGCTTGGCTAGGGTCCCTCCGATCCATATAGAGATTAAAGCTGCGAGGATAAACCTAACGTTTTTAGCCGATAATGAAGTTGGCAAAATTTTTTGACTTGATGCCGCACCCAGGGTCCGCAACTTCATACCATCAAAAAGATCTCTAAATTTAAAAGACAGCATATTTCCGCCTAATGACGCTTTTATTGAATGTAAAATCCATAGTATTTCACTTAAATTACGAGCTGATGACAATAAGTAGGTGAAATTTAGCTAGCTAAGTCAATGACTTATTATAATTATCCAGAACACGATACGTAAAATCAGACGAATAAGGAAGACTCCCCGGCTTCCAATAATGGGAATTGTTCTCATTTCACCCTTAACACGTCGCTACATCTCTAATTTTATTTCCAGCTATATCTTAATGTTCCGTTAAAAGTAATATCGGGTGCGCTTTCAACTTTTATGTCTTCACTAAAACTTATATCAAATATCCATTTATCGCTGACCTTATATCGAAGACCTAAGCTCAGTATCGCAGCCAGCCGACCCAGAGGCTTAATAGCGTTATTCGCTAATCGATGATGGGCATCTAGTTGTATTAAAGCAGAGAACCGTTCTGAGATTTTTTTAGTTAAAGACACACCCGAAAACCAACGTAATCGTTCGGTATTTTTCATGGCAAACCAATCACTAGTGCTATAAGTGTAGCCAGCATGTAAATTCCATTCAAAACCGTTAATATTTTGATTGAGACCTGAAAGATGTGCTGCAAAAGAAATTTGTTCCGAACCAACCCCAAGAAAACTGTCACTTTCACCCGAAGAAAACATGATCCCGGATGAGAAACTAGCCTTAAGAACAGAACTCGAATAGGCCAGATAGTTAGAAAATAGAGCAATATCTCCAACGCCGGTCCTAGGCGATGAAAAATCCAAATTGATTGAAGGAGTCTGATACGAATAACTAAGTTCATCACTTTGAAAATATTGCCTATCTCCATCAGGCAAGCCCCAAAAATTATGCCAATTGCTAATCTCGCTATCTAGAAAACCATTATTTTGACTGATCATTGGAATAGATAAAGAAACATCAAGCTTATCTGTCAAAGACCTTCTCCACTCCATGGTTATTTTAGTTGTCTGTCCATCCAAAAAAAGACGTTCATTTTCGGATTCTTGTATTACAAAGTGATTTGCTAGTGATGTATTTAAGAGAATCATATTAGATCCTTTCTCTAACACAACAGCGGACCTTGGAGCTGGAAAAGACATACCACCTGCCGGGGACAAGTTCTGTATATAAAGTGGTTCTTCAGCAACAGCATCGTTAAAACGCACTGCGGTAAAAACTGCAGCTAGGAAAATAATGGAAACAACCAATCGTCTCATTTTTGTATCTTTAACAACAAGTTTCTGAGATGCATTGAAGGAAGTCGCCGAGTGTCTAAATTAAGATGCTATTTGCTAATGTCTAATAGAATTAAAGATATTTTGGTTCATTAAGACCAAAAGTAAGGTTTCTATAAGGACCACTGGGCTGATAAGTCCCAAATAGACGATCCCAGATAGCCAGACATACACCGAAATTAGGATGACTGTGTTCAATACTATGATGGAGTTGGTGTTGGACTGGACTGATAAACCATTTCTCCATGACACCGAACGTCAACCAGACATGCGTATGACGCAAATTTGCTCCGACCGCATTAAAGATAAAACCCAAAAGGTCAACGCCAAGAATATCCCAGGTGGATAAATTAGATCCAAAAAGCCAGACAAAGAATCCACTTACAATGCCAAAAACCAGGAATCCACGAAAGAAATACAACACTCCCTCGACTGGATGAACGCGAAACACTGTGAGCGGTGTCAGGACCGTTGCATCATGATGCACCCTGTGAAAGCGCCAGAGGAAGGAAAATCGATGCATACAGCAGTGCAAGGAAAAGCGAGAGACGTCCTCTGCTAAAAAAAACACCACTGCATATATTCCTGCAGAGCAATAACTTGGAATTGCAAACTGCGGAGCTTCTCCAACGTAATCATTTAGCATATGACCGACCTTCATCGTCAACCAAAGATGACTGCCGATCAAGGGAACTAGAACTAGCACCCTAATAGAGTTATTGATAAACAACCACTTAAGATCAATCAAAGAAGAAGAATTAAACCAATATCCAGCGTCAAAAATAGAGGCCAGCTGATATTTTAGATCAAACTTCTTATTGCGGATGGTAACTGCCATTGAGGCAAGTAAAAGAGACGTAATACAGCTCAACCAGAATATTCGCTTCGCTGGATCGAGCGGATAAAAAACAGGATCCAGCAGAGCTGATATAGAGGGTTCGAAATTCACACGACGTTACTTAGAATCGATAGACTATTCTACCGACCACAGATCTTGGACGATTAGGCCTAGCACCAAATGGCCTATGAGATACTATCGCTGCCTCATCTGTCACGTTATGCACCACCAGTCCTAACCGAGTTCTTTCATTCAACTGATAGTTAGCACCCAAATCTAGGATAGCGTAACCATCTGAATGAAGATCACTAACTACGCTACCCGCACCAGGGACTTCTCTTGTTTGTTCTCGCATTTTTACGGTAGCATCTAGTCCCCAATTTGAAGCAGCTAGTCCTAAGCGAAACTGGCCCGAGTGTTCGGGTATATATGGTACTGCATCACCCTTTTGAACAAGACCCCATTGAGAAAACCCTGAGAAGAAAGCCGTTTCAAAGGATGCGTCGGTATACGTATAAGTAAAATCTGCCATTAATGACAGTGAATTATTTAGCACCCATACCAAACCTCCGGTCACTTCAGCGCCGGATACTTCTACCTCGCCGCCATTGAATTCATCGCCGGGTAAACAATCTGAATCACTGACCCTACATCGACCAATCAAGTTATCGTAATCACTGAAAAATCCAACTACATCCAGTCGAATGTTGTCCTTTTCGAACCGGAATCCGTACTCGAAATTAAGAGTTTCTTCGGATTCAACATCAGACCCGGGACCAGGCGGTGAAAAGCCTTTATATACACCTGCTAAGAATCCTAAATGCTCAGTCGCTTGCCAAAATACTCCTAACCCGGGCGTAAATACTTCTTCAGATGATTTTTTCTCTAAGTTAGTTTTCTTGTCGATTATTTCGCCCTCGATATTTTCATATCTAACCCCTGCGGTGATAATAATGTCTTTATATTCCAGCGCACTCGATAAGTAGGCAGCATATGCCTCACTCTGCGCCTTATTGAGCGTTTTACTCTCTCTTGCCACACCATCTGGTACAAGTTTTTTATCAACCATAAGATAACTTATTGGTTGATGATCACGTTCGACCTCATCTTTGTGATAACGGATACCTACATTCGTATCAATATCAAACATACCTAGCTTTGCTTGATGAGAAAGACTCCACTGAACGCCCGTTGACTCGAAACTTCGGTCATTGTCGGTGACCTCGAGTAATTCGTCGTCTAAGGGTTGGGAATTCCTTGATCCACTCAATATTTGATATTGCGTTAAAAATTGGCTTGGGCTTCTCAAAACATTTTGTAGTGGTGGACCTAAAATAAATCCGTCGAGCTTGTTCCAAGATCGATTGAATTCGTTCCTATAGAGCTTCACATTGATGTCAGTAGAGTCGCTAAGCTGAATACCATAGTTTAGATGTACCTTCGTATGATCAGATTTAAATTTGGCCAACTGGGAAGCTGGATATCTTCTATCTGGAGACAAGTCGAAATCGGCATCAGTCAAACCCAGGTAGGTTTCATCAGCATCTTCCTCTCCATACGACAGCTTTAAAACAAAAACCTGTGCTGCATCCGTGTCGGGAGTCCAGCGAACCTTAGCACCAATATCATATCGATCAAATCCAGTATCACCACCCCCATCTATTTCTTTAAAACCGTCACTGCCATAGGCCAGACCATCAATAAGATAGCCAAATTCCTCGTTAGAATCTCCGATAGCACCCTGTACTTTATAAAATTCGTCGCTGCCTGCGCTTAGATCTATCTCCGCAAATTGGGCGTCTGGGATAGCACGCGTCACGAAATTAATCGCGCCGCCCACGGTATGTGGTCCATGCTGGATGGCAGCAGGCCCTTTAAGAACTTCTATAGAATCAATTCGACTAACATTCGGGATATAATAGGCAGCCGGTGCAGCATAAGGCGCTGGCGTGATGAGTACTCCGTCTTCCATGATGGTTATTTTCTGACTTCTATCACCAGCGGCACCTCGAATGCCAATATTCGGCCTTAATCCAAACCCATCTTCCTCTCGGTAATAGAGGCCAGGGACAAAAGTCAGAAGTTGGCCAAGGTCAACGTGATCAAACTTTTCCATTTCATCATTGTCAATAAGAGTTCCGGAGCCTGGTACCTTTTGAGCCGCCGCTTTATCTCCAATCACTAGTACTTCTTCTATATTTGAAAAATTAGTTTGATCTTTATTTTCTTGAGCGAAGGTAGGAAAACATGTTGCACAAAAATAAATCGCGGAACAGGTAGCTATAAAGTTATTTTTCATTAGTCGTTATCCGATTGAGCGCCGCTAGGCAAATTAACGTTAACAATGGTCACAAAATCTATTTTAAGATCATCCGTAATGCGCTTAATAAGCCCATAAATACTGCAGGCAGACAATGAGTCCGAATTCTCTGGGTTCGCGAACGCATTATTGCATTGCGATTCATCCTCAGAATCACTGATCGAGTTCACCTGATCTATAACGGATGTGGACACCTCCTCTAAAGCAGCAATAACAGCCTGACTATTAGTGACTATCCTCTGAGAGACCTCTGGATAACCTTCTTCAGAAATCAAGTCATCAAAACCAACGCCAGAAGCCCCTTGAAAAACCTCCAAAAAAGTTTCCACATTATTTTTTATATTAGCGAAAGATGTCTCGCTATATGGAGATTCGACACTACCTGGGCAAGAAAATGCCGAGCAAGCATCATTAATCCCTAGGGGAATACCAAGTTTCTTATCCTTGACTCCGGTGTCCACGTAAAAGATCGCGTCCGTAGTCATCTGCAAACTATTCCCCACGTTACTTTCGGATATGTACTCTGAACGGAAATCACCGCCTGTTTCCAACCAAGCATCTCTAAGCTGCACAGCCGCAGCAGCAACATCTTCGGCGATCGCTAGCGCTGCCTTACATCGATTTTGTCGCCTAATCGAGTCATCAAGAGCATTCCAGTCCGAAGTCGTTGCCGCTTGAGGTGGGCAGGTGTGGTCCAGGGATTCATTGAAGAGCAAGTACTCAACTCCACCTAGGCCCCGTTGATTAGTTGCGCGCTGACTAACATCTAGTTCAGCTCTCCCCGCCAACACCGCCATTTCATCAACCCCACAAGAATTTAAAGAACCTTCACTGTAAGAGAGGATTTTTTTTCTAAACGAGGATCCGTTATCAGTGGCCGGACCGATAGCAAGCATCTCTGATGCCTGAACCACTGCCATAGAAGTCTTCCAACTATCTTTGGCAAGTGCTTCCTTTGAAGACTCTTCTGGACTGCCGATCGCGCTACAATAACTTGATAGATCACCGTCTGAAGATGCAAGTAATTCGGTCTGTGTTACCAATTCTTCATAAGTAGGGATAATTATAGCGTCTGCTATGTTTGTAAGCATCTCCGCGGTGCTAAATTCTTCGCTGTCACCACCATCATCATTATTAGTAGACGATGTATCTCCGCCGGAAGGGGTAATTACTGGATCACTGGATTCTCTTGAACTGTCGGTGCAAGCACCTAATCCAAATAAAAAAATACACAGCAGGCAAAATTTTGTTGAAAGCGCGAGAAACTTCATTGTTAGTACCTATATAAACATAAATAAGGATGCGGAATCATTGTTTCACTCTCTTCTAAATAAAGTTATTAATAAGAATCAATATTATTTAGATTCGTGCTCATTGTAATACGATTTGGACATTGTTTCAGACCATTTACTAAGAACTAGGGTATGTAATTATTTTTTTATAGAAAAATAAGGCGCCTAGTAAGGCGCCTTATTTGTTTCAGATACCACGAGCTATATCACCAAACTGCGGTGACCTCTGCATTGAAACCATATGCTTTCTCGAGAGTGTCTCGCGCAGTAAGTAGATCTGCCGCATAGGCATCGATCGCTTCCTGAGCGGTGCCTGTCGGCGCTACTCCACCTTGCGACCCATCTGCCAAAACTGGAGCATCTCCCATCAAGGAAAGGACCGACTTAAGACTGTCTAGGTCAATTCCATCTACTGAGCCATCGCGGAATGGAGATTTAGGACTAAACTGCAAGCCCAATGCAAACCCTTTCATCTCGCCCCAATGCTTAGCGAGATTAGTAAAGTTAGAAAGATCTGCAAATTTTCCATCACTGAAGCTATCCATATCTCCCCTGACATCATTGATGTAATGAACAACCGTCGCCGCGATACACTTCTCCCAAGTTAAGGAAGCGATTTGTATTTGCGCCTGAAGTGCATCAGAAGCAGCAGCAGTTAGCTCGCCTGCCTGCTCGGCATTCTCTAGGATTCTTCTACCAACCAAAAACGCGTCCATAGCAGTCTTTGAGAAGTCATAATATGGCTCATCATTGGCATCCTTCTTCCTGTCACGCTTGGCACAGTTCTGAGAATGGCCGAAGACATATTCACTGCGGATGTCAATGAGTCCATCACCATTCGCGTCATTATAACCATTCCCAAACTCATCACGACCACCCTTACCTGCTGCTTCATCATCCGTAAAGTCGTTGATATTTCTGGCAGCTCCATAATAACCAAAGGCCTCGTCGAAGTCGTGAGCACCTGCGGAGTAGCCTTTTCCTGGCTTCTCCTCACCAAGCATATTGGCGAAGTCAGCCATCATGTAATCATTGGTACCCTGAGAAAAGTTAACCGCCACTGAAAGAAATTTCTGAAGGAGCTGACGATAGTGCAGCCCATTAGAATCTATCTGAGGTGTACCAATGGGTACCGCTGCATCATCAACAGTCGCTATAGTCGGCTCTACACCATCTCCAGCTTCTGCGGCTATCTGTGTAATGTAGTAATTTGCTAGCTCAATGGGTATAGGTGTATCGTCAAGTCCCGTGGACCAACCGAAAAACTCATCTCCGATAAGTTTACCTGATTCTCCACCACCCTCACCGTTACCACCGGCGATCTTACCGTCAAGGTTTTTACCCTCACTTATATCTCCATAGGTCGGACCAGGAATAACATCAGAACCATCTACCGCGCCATTTTTCACAGTGAAACCATGGTTAGTAGTATCCGCACCATCACCATTGATGAAGAATTTCAACTCAGACTCAATGTCAGCAGTCTCACCAGAACGTTCTGTCAACGCTTCCATGGCCGCTACTAAACGCAGCTGAAGCACCTGCCGTGCAGTCTGTCCTGTGTAACTGACGCCATCGTCCGTGCCTTCTTCTACGTATCCGGCTGCGCTATATACGAGAGGCATTGCATCACACGCATCACCCGAACCATTGGCATCACTATCAGCCTGGTCAGCATTGGCATCTGCTGGACAGTTGTCACTAGCATCTACAACTCCATCCCCATCGCCATCAGCCTGGGTTGCAGAGCAACCTTCTGAATCTACTTCTTCTCCCGACGGCGTGTCAGCACAGGAATCATCGTCATCCGCTACGCCATCATCATCAGCGTCTGCTGGCGCTGCAGGGGCCGCTGGGGTTGCTACAGAGGAACCTCCACCGCTGCCGCCACCACATGCTGCTAGGACTAGCACCATGGCGATCATCATCAGCACATTTACTAGCCATTTACTTAAATTTGTCATTTAAAACTCCTAAAACAATGAAAAGATACATCCCGATCAAAAAAACGAGCTCGCAAGCCCACTAATTTAATTAATAGCGCAATGGTAAATCAAATTATTAATGAGAATCAATATTATTTAGATTTATACTAAATGTAAATAATTACATTATCCCCGGGATTACGCTTAAAAGGGCAGAAATACTATTTTTTAGTAAGTAAAGGAATCTTTAATCTGTGTTCGAATAGTAGTCCATAAGAATTTTTGCTACCTCGGGTCTCGAAAATTCAGGAGGCGGAGCCACACCATCACCTAGCATCTTCCTGACTGCGGTTCCAGAAAGCAGCACGAAATCATCCGGACTATGGTCCGGAACATCTTTCATCATGACCACACGATCAAGCTTCTTACTATAGGCAGTGTGATCAGCTGCGTAGATCGAAATTTCAAGCGCACCTTTGGGAACCTCGTTATCAAAGATGGTCTGAGCATCAAAGCCCCCGTAGAAATCACCCACTCCCGCATGATCTCGACCTACTATGAGGTGAGTACAACCACTGTTTTGCCGAAATACAGCATGCAGGACTGCCTCACGCGGACCAGCGTAAAGCATATCGAAACCATAACCTGCTACCATCACCGTACGAGGAGGAAAATACACCTCCACCATTTTACGGATAGCCGCATCACGAACCGAAGCAGGTATGTCACCCTCCTTCAGCTTTCCTAAAAGCATGTGTATTAAAACGCCGTCAGCCTCTAAATCTTGCATTGCCATTCGACACAACTCTTCATGAGCTCGATGCATTGGATTACGAGTCTGAAAAGCGACTACCTTACTCCAACCAAGTCGGTGAATTTCAGATCTAATTTGGCTGGCTGTCAAAAACGTGTCTCCGAAATCTTTCTCAAAGTAAGAAAAATTCAGAACTTCTAACGAACCAGATAAAATCTTTCTACCTAAACCAAGAAATGTCGCAACCCCTGGGTGGTTTTCATCCAAAGTGCCAAATATCTTTTCGGCCATGAATCTATGATGTTCTAAGGACACTTCCTCAACATCAGCAACATTCATCACCGCTAACACGGGATTGTCCTCTATATTAGGATCACAAAGCGCAATTCTTTGCCCAGATTTTATCCAATCCTCATCGGTCAAATTGACTATCGGAACTGGCCAAAACAGTCCGCTCCTCGTCTTCATATGCTCCGCAACGGATAATGCATCCTCAAGATCCATAAATCCTTGTAAGGGATTAAAATATCCACCACCGAGCATCACAGCATTTGCTGCGGCCGCCGAATTTAACAACAGAGATGGCAAAGTCTCTGCTTCTTTTAAGAGTGCATCGCGATCTTTTTCATCCGACACGAAACAGTGAGAAAGTTCTTCCGAACCATGTGGTTTAATCATCTGACAATCCAATAAAGTTTTTAGTTAAGTATGTTGCGGCTTTCTAACTCGGCAAGAATAATATTAACCTCTTCATCCAATGACTGTTTATCCGAGTGAAGGTGAATTTCCGGACTGCTTGGTGCCTCGTAAGGATCGTCAATTCCTGTAAAATTTTTAATCTCGCCCGCTCGCGCTTTTTTATACAAGCCTTTCGGATCTCTTGATTCAGCAACCTCTAAAGAACAATCCACAAAAACCTCTATAAAATCCAATCCTGCCTCTTGGTGCAATTCTCTAACCCCATTACGATCAAGCACATAGGGACTGATAAAACTACTGAGTGCTACTAGTCCTGCGTCAACGAACAGCTTGGCAGCTTCACCTATTCGACGTATATTTTCGGCACGATCTTCAGCGCTAAAACCCAAATTCTTATTTATCCCCAATCGAACATTGTCTCCATCTAGACGATAGGCAAGCACGTTTCGTTCATATAAAGCCCCTTCCAAAGCTACTGCGACGGTACTTTTGCCACTTCCTGAAAGACCAGTAAACCAGATCGTACAACCCTTATGACCTAAAATCTTTGCTCGCTCTTCTCGAGAAATATCCCCTTCCTGCCAATGAACGTTCGTGGCTTTTTGTTCAGTCATCAGTAATTGATCCTTAAAACTAGTGTGTTTTGTTTAAGATAAAAGTCTCGCGATAATCCTGAAATTGCGTGGCAAGTTCTTCTTCCGTCAATCCAAATTGGCTGAGAGTATAATTGTGAGAAGGTCGAAGTTCTCGTTTATTGAGCTCTTGCCAATTTTCAATTTCTTTCTTCGCGTTTTCCGTTAAAGAAAGTCCTATAAAATCATACACGCGCTTAACCGCCTCTAAAGGTTCTTTAACCGTATCAGTGAACCAAAGATCAAGGAAGGAATCATCACCATTCGTCTCACGCACTTCCATGGTCTTCTTCATACCAGAGGCAAACTTTGAAGACCATTGTCTACCCACTTCAGTCATGTCTACTTTATCAGAATAAATTGTCCAGACTCCAGCGATTAAACTAGCGAGAGATGGGATGGTATCAATCGGATCTCGATGTGATTGTACCACCATCGCATCTGGAAATATCTTTAACACGACATCCATAAAGTGGAGATGATGCGGTGCTTTTAAAACCCATCGCTCCGCAGTTCCGCCCGCCTTCTTTTTTTGCCACTGGAGGAATTTAAGAAGCAGACGAAAATATTCGTATCCCGGCGTATGGTCTTGGCCTGAGAGCCAAAGATCATAAGCCGGAAGATTGGCAAATGCCTGGGGGTTATAGCTAAAAAATGACTGCTCCAGCAGCATAATATCTTCATCAGCGCCAAGAGCATCTAATGGGTGGATGGACAAGAGATCTGGATTCGCTGATAACATTGCATCCACTTCTGCTTTAGCCGTAGCAATCCTCCAATCTCTCTCATTAGAAAAATCCCAATCTAGCTGAGGACATGGAAATCTCACTTCATACCATAAGGGAGCATTGAAACGACTATCGGCGGCGATCGTTCTATGCAGCATCGTAGTGCCTGTCCTGGGTAGCCCTGCTATAAAAACCGGCGGCAACAAAACCTCATCAGAAATTTCCGGATATCTTTTAAGCCACTCATTAACTCTCAGGCGAGTCGCCAGTATTTCTATAAGTCGCTGTTGCATTACCTGCCTGCCAACATCATTCAATTCAGCCTCATTGGCGAGCGACCAGCTCAAATTGGACAACGCCTCCTGAAAAGGCCACGTCCCAAAATCATGCAGCCCATCTACCGACATAGCGCTGTGCATTAACCCATCTATATTAAAAATATCATCCATAGAAATAGCTCAATCCACTATCTCAGACACGTCCACAACCTTAGTCTTTATTTCGGGGAAATTGGTCGCCCCCACATAACGCAAAAGCATAGCACCACAGTTGTGGCCTGCTGTAGTCAAGCAATTTGGGTAAGCATCCCCTGGATCAAAAGCAGAGACCAGGATCTGCACTAACCCATCACCACACAAAACTGCACTATCTTGATTGACGCTGATTCGATGAAATCGATAATCTAAGGACTCCATCCAATAATTAGAAACTTGAAAGTTCCATGCCTTACAAACTGGCGGATAAAATTCAATTAATAGCGCCTTATCATCACTTAAGGTCCAACGGCTATTGTGATAGTGAATTTCTGGATCACCACCAGCCTTCAAACACATCACCTGATCATTAGGTGGCAAGCTATTCTCGTGAGCTAGGAATAAATCCATCCAGTGTCGAAAAAGATCGGCGGTGCCTTCCACAAAAGGTGTCGTATTCTCAAGCGCTTGAATGAATTTGACCGGATCCAACGGAACCACATCGCCACTATCAACACGCTCTATCGAAAAAGTAGCCGGTAATTCTGCACTTCGATCCCTAAAGGTCTGCCTTATCAAGATTGAATCGGTGCCAGATTGCATTGGTAACCAGTTACCATGCTTCTTATCCATACAAACGTGAATTTCAAATTTGCCTTCTTTATCTATCTCAATATCAGCCAGCTCCAGATGGCCTGTAGGCGCCATTTCACCACCATCCCCATATCCGCCCGCCTTTGATTCAATGCTTAGATAATGAACAGTGCCTCGATGCCCACTAATCAAATAAGATTTTTCTCCACTTACCGAACAATTTAAATAAACATTATCTGGATTATCATTTCCAATCTTTGCTGTTTCGTGGGAAAGAGAGAAAAATTCAGGCCTATCTGAATCGGAAAACTCAACGTGCTTTTCCAAGCTTAAGCGAAGTAATCGAGTTAAATAACGATACCCTTCCACTTGGGTCAACCCATCATCTGGAACAGAATCGGTTAACAATCCATGGCCAATTTTTTCTAGCGAATCACAGAAGCTAACCCAGGCTCTCCCGTCCTCTAGCCTCTCCAAGCTACTCATCAAATATTGTCACGGTTTGTTTGGAGGTAGAGATCTTCTGCCCGTGACTTCAATCCTCGAGCACATTGATTAAACCCTGCTTCAATCTGCTGGCCCATCTGCTCGATCATTAAAGCGACCCCATCACCAGAAAAATAGTCCACAGTCTCGTATGTACAACACTTCTCATTCAACGAAACCACACTTTGATATCGATCGGCATGGATAGGATCTCCAGGATTATTCTCCATTGACCAAACCAGAGTATGGTATGGCTCTATCTTGGTAATGTACTCCACGTTTTTTTGCAGACCAAACCCTAGATCTACTTGCATCGTAACAGCCTCTCCGAGTTCTAATTTACCGTCTATTTTCGGACAAAAATCATTCCACAACGCGTAGTGTTCAAAATCAATCAAAATACTCCAGACGACTTCACTAGGCGAGTGGATTGTTATTAATTCAGAAGAAACACTAGAAGCTGTAATCATCTTAGTCTCATGACTCTTGTCTTAAAGGTTAACCGAGAAAAAATTTAAATGTAGACAAAATCAACAACAATCCAACTAATGGCATGATCCATCTACTCAAACGAGCTACTTTTTCTGGATCAGTATCACCAGCAAATCGTTCCACGAGAAAAACCATCAGAAAGACCCCGACAAAAATAAAGAACAAAAGTGAAATCAAATTCGTCATTTTTTTGACCTTGTCCACGGCACGGCAAGATCGATGATACATATCAATCTATTGACCATAGTACAAATCCTCAATTAGCAACAAATGTCCCTGCTGCCTAACATCCCAAAACACTAATGCTCTATCTATGGTTAATACAATTGAGTGCCTTAATTCAATTAGAGGATCTAGGCGCCCCAACAAAAACTCTCATAGGAATAAATACTTCCTCTCAAAGGCAAATTATATCCCAAGAAATCCAATGTGAGCATACTTGGCGAAAAAGTCTTTGGGCAATATAATAGCTTCGAAAACCTTAGGGGTGGCTAAAAGCCTGAGACACTTCGGTGAACCCTTGGAACCTGATCCGGATCATGCCGGCGTAGGGATAAGGTCGATAACTCCCTACTTGATCCGAAGAAACACCAATATCCATTCTAGGGAGATTCTTCATGCACTATAGATTTTTCGCATTCCTCTTTTGTCTTTTTTCGATTGAGTCAATTGCCGAAACTTACGATCTAAGCGAGATAGTTGTTACTGCCGAATTAAGAAAAAACACTTTGATAGATCATAGCGGAAGCACTACCGTGTTATCAGAGAAAAATTTGAAGCAGCTAAGCGCACAACATCTTGAGGATGTTTTAAATTCAGTGCCAAACCTTAATTTTTCTGGAGGGACCTCTCGCGCCCGATTTTTTCAAATCAGAGGTATAGGAGAGCGAAGTCAATATGCCGAACCAATTAACCCGTCGGTCGGCTTACTGATTGACGATATCGACTTTACGGGTATTGGAAATGCAGCAACCATGCTCGACGTCGCCCAAGTTGAGATCCTTCGTGGCCCTCAGGGAACTCTTCATGGTGCCAATGCTATGGCTGGCTTGATAAATGTAAGAAGCAACGAACCTCAAAGCGATCCTTTTAATCAAATAAGCGTGGGAATCGGCTACTATGACCACCATTCCTTCAAGTTCGTCTCTACCGGACCATTGATCTCTGATTCCTTACTTTACAGATTTGCTTTAGGCAGCAACGAGTCAAACGGATCTATAAAAAACCGGTTCCTCAATAAAAGTGACACGAATGACATTATGGAAATAGCTTCCAAATTCAGATTGGAATGGACTATAAATCCCGAAACCAAGTTGTCTGGGCATTTCTTCTTTCTAGATGGAGACAATGGATTCGACGCTTTTTCACTGGACAATAGTCGAAATACTTTATCTGATGAGCCTGGTAAAGATACCTTGAGGACACTAGCTGGAGTCATCAAGGCAACTCAAGATTTTTCAGCTTTCAGGCTAAAATTCGAGACATCATTTTCTAATAGTGAAAGCATCTATAGCTATGATGAGGACTGGACCTATGTTGGTATAGCTCCTGGATGGGAATATAAATCTTTTGATAGTTATACAAGAGAGCGAGACGCTCATAGTATTCAAGCTAGGTTGACCTCGAAACAGCCTCTTAAATTAGGCAGAGCGATGAGTGACTGGTCTGTCGGCTTGTATTTTAGGAGAAATCAGGAAGACTTAGTTAGACAATACACATATGCAACTAAAGATTTTTCCAGTGAATACGACACGGATACCACTGCAATTTTTGGAGATGTAAAAATTGCCTTGACCGAAAGCTTTAGAGTCGGTGTAGGACTGCGACTAGAAAATAGAGACACCTTTTATGAGGACAGCGATGGCGTTAGAACATCTCCCGAAAAAAATATGGCTGGTGGAAGATTTAGTCTCGAATATCTAAATGAGGATTATGGTCTATGGTATTTGTCGTATGGACGAGGATACAGAGGAGATGGCGTTAACGCTGGCGTCCTGTCGAGTCCGGATATCTCGTCGATCAATCGCAAAAAGTTTGGCTTCTATGACTCTGAAAGCCTCACAAATTTTGAAGCAGGAATTAAATACCAGTCTCCTCAGGACAACTTTTCAGGACGGCTCGCCATTTTTAAAATGGATCGGCGGAATCAACAAGTAAAGGATTCGTTAGTGCTAGTTCGAACCGACGGAAGTTCCGCTTTCATCGATCATACCAACAACACCGCGAGCGGTGACAACTATGGGATAGAAGTGGAGACATTGTTCCAATTAAATGATGCTTTATCACTAACCGCGAATCTAGGTTTATTACGTTCAAAGGTTCACAGCTACTTGGGAATTGATGAAGTGACTAGACAAGAAAGAGAACAACCCCAAGCTCCGAGCTACCAATATTCGATCGGAATAGACTATAGGTTCTCTAATGAATGGCGGCTCAACATTCGAGCAGAAGGAAAGGATGAGTACTTCTTTTCTAACAGACATGGTGTAAAAGCACCTTCTTTTACTATGGCTCACGCTCGCTTAGTGTTTGAGAGAAATCCGTGGAATATGGGAATCTGGATTCGAAATATAACTGATGAAGAAACTTTCGTGAGAGGCTTCGGAAGCTTCGGGAATAATCCATTAAAAGAGTACGCGGTTGAACCTTATTACCAAAGAGGAGCACCAAGGACATTTGGCGCCGAAATTAGTTTTCAATTTTAACTAAATTAACCTTAAGTAAGGCATTAAAGGAAAGAAACGCAGTGGAGTTTACGACAGAGAGCATCACTCTTGAGCAAATTGTTGAATTAGTTGCAGTAATATTTGGACTCGCCTACGTCTTTCTGGCCATTCGAATACATCACTGGTGCTGGTACATGACTTTATGCAGCGGAGCGCTTTTTTTATGGCTTTTTTGGAATGTAGAGCTTTATCTAATGTCTCTCCTTCAGTTGTTTTTCTTGGGAATCGCAATATATGGCATCTTCAAATGGAATCCAAACAGCAACAGCATGGAAAAACAGATCAAAATAATAAAGCCAAAACATCATCTCTATATTTTGAGTTTAATTGTTCTTTCCTCAATA
>CAJXCR010000004.1 GCA_913051825.1 uncultured Halieaceae bacterium | reverse complement strand
TAACTCACCGTAGGTGAGCACGTCAGCAGCACCGTGTTCATTGTAAAAAACAGCTCTCATCCCCAACTCCCTATAGTATTTATTAAAAACGCGGTATTTTTATATACTAGTACTCCCTCTATGATCGCACAAACAGCATCAAATGCTACGGTTGATCGTCCAGCTACACACTCTTGCTGTTCAAACCTAAATAGCCGCTTTCGATGATCACTGGCAGATCTAAGGAAAAGCAGCTTGTGTCATAAAGATTTAACACATCAGTCTAGAGACATGGCCACCCTACCCTCTCCTCCAATCGCGGTATATCCACCGTCCACGGCAATATCTGTCCCCGTAATTCCTGAAACAGAATCCGAGCATAGGAAGGCGACCGCATCTCCCACTTCAGAAGCATCGACTACGCAGGGAATAAGATGAAAATCACCTGCGACACCATTAGCTTTTGCACGATCATCACCGCTGAATTCACGGATGACATTGGATCAGGTCCAGCCGGGAGATACAGAGTTAACCCGAATACTAACATCGGCGAGGGCTAATGCCTGATTGCGAGTCATGCCTAAGATGGCCGCCTTTGAGACGGAGTAGAAATGGGGTGGCCGATGGGTCTTGAACCCACTACCTCCGGAGCCACAATCCGGTGCTCTACCTGATGAGCTACGGCCACCATTGAAAGACGCTAGAAAGGTTACCAATCTTCCGCATCTACAAAAGATTGGTCGGGGTAGAGAGATTCGAACTCCCGACATCCTGCTCCCAAAGCAGGCGCGCTACCAGACTGCGCTATACCCCGAATTTCATACTAACAAGGATGCCGAATGATACTCAGGCCGCTCATTAGCGTCAACGTTCTTACCCCTATCAAATATACTCCAAAAATCACAAATTAATTATATTTTTCAACTCGACAAGAGCTTATTTCTATTGGATAGTGCGCCCACTTGAGATCCGCATATTTCGATAAGTTTTTAGGAGACATTCAATGCCAGCATTGATCTTGGACGGAAAGGCCGTAGCCGCAGAAACTGAGGCCGAATTACTTGAACGCGTTAACGAGCTTAAAGCTCTCGCTCAGGGAAAAACCCCAATTCTGGCAACCATACTGGTGGGCGATGATCCTGCATCAGCGACCTATGTTAAAATGAAAGGGAATGCTTGCCGTCGAGTGGGCATGGAATCGTTAGCTATTGAACTTCCGAAATCTACAACCACCGATCAGCTCCGCGAAAAAATCGATGAACTAAATAATAATAGTGAAGTTCATGGCATCCTTTTACAGCATCCTGTGCCTTCACAGATTGAAGAAAGGCTCTGTTTCGATAATATTGCCTTGGAAAAAGACGTAGATGGCGTAACTTGTCTTGGATTTGGCAGAATGTCCATGGGCGAACCCGCCTATGGTTGCGCGACACCTCAGGGAATCATGAGACTGCTCGAGTACTATGAGATTCCGATTGAAGGTAAACATGCCGTAATCGTCGGCAGAAGTCCCATACTGGGAAAACCCATGGCAATGATGCTGCTACAAAAAAATGCAACGATCACTATTTGTCATTCACGTACAAAAGATCTTCCTAAAATCGTAGGCGAAGCAGACATTCTAGTAGGTGCAGTAGGTAAGCCTGAATTCCTCCGTGCTGAGTGGGTGAAAAGTGATGCTGTTGTGGTCGATGCCGGCTACCATCCAGGAGGGGTTGGAGATATAGAGTTAAAGGCTTTAGCTGACAAGGTGTCCGCGTATACACCAGTACCTGGAGGAGTTGGTCCGATGACTATTAATACGCTGATAAAACAGACTGTTGATTCCGGAGAAAAATCGCTTCGCAATTAATCTGAAGAACGACGCCAGCGCGTACCATCGCTAGAATCTTCGAGAAGTACGCCTTTACCAGTTAGCAAACCTCTGATCTCATCAGCACGAGCATAATTTTTCGCCTTCTTAGCTTTATCTCTTTCTAAAATTAAAGAGTCTATTTCTTCTGGGCTAATGCTAATTAAATCTAAACCACCCTGTAACCAGGCATTAGGCTCACAATCCAAAAGACCCAACAAAGAACCCGCAGCCAATAATTGCGACTTGGCAATTCTTTTTTCAGATAATGATCCCGTATTAATGCGTTTAGTCATGCTGTGAAGCTCTGAGATAGCAAGGGGCGTATTAAGATCATCGCATAATGCCTCATAAAAGCTTGTGTCCGCGATATTAACTTCATCAATTGGTATTTCATCAACTTCTCTCAAGCCATTGTAGAAACTTGTGAGCGTCTTCTCTGACTGTTCTAAAAGGGCCGTAGAAAAATTTAATGGGGATCTATAATGAGTCGAAAGGAGTGCTAATTTTAAGACATCACCTCGATAATTTTTAAGCAAGTCTCGAACAGTTCGAATATTTCCGAGTGACTTCGACATCTTCTCTCCATCGATATCAACGGTAGCATTGTGCATCCAATGATTAACGAAATTTCCACCATAAGCACAGCAACTCTGCGCTATTTCATTTTCATGATGAGGGAAAATTAGATCTCTTCCTCCACCGTGTATATCAATGTCCTGTCCTAAATGAGAATGCGCCATGGCAGAACATTCTAAGTGCCAACCCGGGCGCCCAAATCCCCATGGACTATCCCAGCCTGGCTCTCCTGATTTTGATGGTTTCCATAGCACAAAGTCGCCGGGATGCTTTTTATACTGAGCAATTTCAACACGCGCACCAGCCAACATATCCTCAATTGCTCGGTTGCTTAACGCACCATAGTCTTTCATTGATTGAACAGAAAACAAGACATTGGCCTCCGCTAAATACGCATGTCCTTTGTTCATTAATATCTCTGTCAACTGAATCATCTCTTCGATATGTTCAGTTGCAAGAGGTTCGAGTGTTGGTGCTAGGGTCTTAAGTGCGGAGACATCATCACGATAGGCCTTTGTGAAACGAGTAGTGATCGCACTCATGCTTTCATCGTTTTCTTGAGCTGCTGCAATGATCTTGTCATCAACATCAGTAATATTGCGCGCATAAATTACGGTACCGTACTCTCTTTTTAGCAAACGAAACAAAACATCAAAGACTACGGCGGGGCGAGCATTACCAATATGGATATAATTATAAACAGTGGGACCACATACATACATGGTGACGCGCTCAGGGTCTTTAGGAGTGAATAGCTCTTTTTTACGACTCGAGGTATTAAAAAGAAACAAAGAAGATGTCATACGCCCTCTTCTATTTTCTGCCAGGTGTCTCGCAAACCAATTACGCGATTAAAGACTAAATTGTCAGCAGAATAATCGTAACGATCTGCAACGAAATACCCTTCCCGCTCAAACTGAAAAGCTTGTTCAGGTGTTGCCTGAGTTAAAGAGGCTTCTACCATTGCCTCTTCGAGAATTCCAATAGATTCCTCATTAATAAAATCGAGAAAATTAAGATCTCCTTTATCAGGAGAAGGATGGTTAAACAAACGATCGTACAATCTTACCGAGGCTCGACTCGCCGTTTTGGCGCATACCCAGTGAATAACACCTTTTGCCTTGACACCATCGGCTGGATCACTACCCAATGTGTCTGGAATCAAATCTGCGTAAACTATCGAAATATTTCCATCTGCGTCTCTTTCAACGCGATTAGCCTGAACAATATAAGCATTACGCAATCTCACTCTTTTCCCAATTACCAAGCGCTTGTATTTTTTGTTGGCTTCTTCACGAAAATCATCTTCATCTATATATAGCTCTCTAGAGAACGAAATTTTTCTAGTCCCAAGCTCAGGTCGATTGGGGTGGCATGGAGCCTGAAACTCTTCACAATAAGTCTCAGGAAGGTTTTCTAGCACCAGCTTAATCGGTCTCAAAACAGCCATCGCCCTTGGTGCGTTCTCATTTAAATCGTCCCTTATCGCATGTTCTAACATGGCAACATCGACTACTCCATCCGATCTGGTCGTACCAATCATCTCACAGAATTTTCTAATGGCGTTTGGAGTGAAACCTCGCCTTCTCATACCCGCTATCGTAGGCATACGAGGATCATCCCAACCAGAAACAATATTCTTCTCTATGAGTTGACCAAGTTTTCTTTTGCTTGTAATCGTATAACTTGTATTCAAGCGCCCAAACTCAAACTGCCTAGGCCTATTTGAAATAGGTAAGTGATCAAGAAACCAATCATAAAGAGGTCGATGATCCTCAAATTCAAGTGTACAGATAGAGTGCGTAATGCCTTCTATTGCATCCTCTTGACCATGTGCAAAATCGTAACTTGGATAGATAACCCAGCTGGTTCCAGTCTGATGATGCTCATGTTTGCGTATGCGATAAAGAACCGGATCACGTAGATTGATATTTGGAGAAGCCATCGATATTTTTGCACGTAAAACGCGACTTCCTTCGTCAAATTCGCCCTGACGCATACGTTCTAGTAAATCTCGATTCTCTGAACTTGATCGATTTCGATAAGGACTATCAACTCCAGGTCGCGTCAAAGTGCCTCGATATTCTCGAGATTCTTCAGGAGATAAATCACATACGTAAGCCAACCCC
Organism: uncultured Halieaceae bacterium; assembly: GCA_913051825.1. Lineage (GTDB taxonomy): Bacteria > Pseudomonadota > Gammaproteobacteria > Pseudomonadales > Halieaceae > CABYJX01. The sequence goes on along the minus strand of CAJXCR010000004.1, from coordinate 51,274 downwards.
TGATCTACAAGATCACAAGCCCATTCATAGAGCTGTTCAAAATAATTAGACGCATATCGAATCTCTCCATGCCACTCATACCCCAACCAGCGAACATCTTCCTGTATCGAGTCTATATATTCCTGACATTCCTTCTCTGGATTAGTGTCATCGAACCGAAGGTGACAAACTCCGGAAAATTCTTGTGCCAACTCAAAATTCACATGAATAGATTTGGCATGACCGATATGTAAGTATCCGTTAGGCTCTGGCGGAAATCTCGTTACTACTTTAGTAACTTCGCCTGACTCCACATCATTTCTAATAATTCTTCGAAGGAAGTTATTGCCGATCTCGTTTTCCATAAATAATTCTATAGAGAGGATTTGTTAAAATGATATTTTACCTTCTTAAACCGTCCCAACCTAGAGACAAAACCACTTTCGCACATACTTAGGGAATATTGCCGCTGTAGTTGATGATCCATATTGGGATATTATAAGCACCGACATGCTTTAGATCACGACTCATGAAACTTCATATTTGGGGGAAAAAATGGCTACAGTCAAGCTAGAAACCAGTTGCGGCACTATCAAATTACAACTCAATGAAGAAGCGGCACCTATCACGGTTGAAAATTTTCTTAGTTACGTACGCGACTCATTTTATGATGGGACAATATTTCATAGGGTGATTGATGGCTTTATGATTCAAGGTGGTGGCTTCACTGCGGAAATGGAGCAAAAGGAGACCAGTGATCCTATTGAAAACGAAGCAGATAACGGTCTTTCAAATAATTGGGGAACCATCGCCATGGCAAGGACCAACGACCCGCACTCTGCAACCTCCCAATTCTTTATCAATGTTAGCGACAATGATTTCTTAAATCATTCTGAGAAAAGTTCTAACGGGTGGGGCTATGCAGTCTTTGGCGAACTGGTTGAGGGCAGAGATGTCATAGACAAGATACGCGGGGTCACTACTACACGTAAAAGTGGACATGACGATGTTCCTGAAGAGCCTGTAGTAATCGAATCGATTACGGAAATCTCTGATTAGGAAGCAACAAACTTGGGCTCTACATGTTATTTAATATCCGATCTTCATCTAACATCTGATAGACCGGACACCTTTAAAGCTTTCGCTAAGTTTGTTTCGGGTGAGGCTGCAAAATTAAAATTGTACATCCTTGGCGATCTTTTTGAAGCCTGGCTGGGTGACGACGACGATTCCTCTCTAGCGAATGAGGTCAGAATAATATTAAAAACATTCACCGATACGGGTGGGCAACTTTATATTATGCCAGGTAATCGAGATTTTTTACTTGGAGAAGCTTTCTGTGACACGGTCGGTGCCACTCTCTTGACAGACCCTACTGTTCATATAATTGGTTCTAAACCAACATTGCTTATGCATGGCGACACATTATGCACGGACGATACGGAATATCAGAAGTTCCGAAAAATTAGTCGAGATCCTTCTTGGAAAACAAATGTTCTCTCAAAATCATTAGAGGAACGCAGAGATCTCGCCAAAAACCTGAGACAAATGAGTTCAGAGGCGAACAGTAATAAGGCAGAAAGCATTATGGATGTGAATACTTCCACCGTCGACGAATTCATGGGCTTATATGATATTACGCAGCTAATACACGGTCATACACATAGACCGCAACATCATCAAGAAACCTTTGGAGATCGCTGGGTTCTGGGCGCATGGGAAAAAGAAGCTTGGATACTTAAAATAACTGATGATGAGCGACTACTAAAGGCGATTCGAATTTAAGTTATCACATGGCTCGCCACTGTGAAATCTAAAAACTCGATCCTCACTCTCAATTAGTTGCTTTTCCTTTGCTAACAAAATTTCTAATCGCTCTTGAACCTCATCGACACTAGCCTCCGTCTCAGCAAGTTCTAAATATTCCAAAAAATGTCGCGATTCAGATTTAAGTAATGATGAATAAAAAGAACTCAGCTCCTCATCGAGCACAGGGACTAAAGCACTAAATCGCTCACATGATCTAGCCTCTATAATTGCACCGATGAGCAAGGTATCTATCAACCTACCAGGTTCTTCAGCACGCACAACTTTCTTAAGATCACCTGCATAACGTGAAGCCGACAACTGAGAGTAAGTTACCTTACGATCCACCATAATAGCTACCACTTGCTCAAAATGATGCATCTCTTCGCGAGCCAAACGTGAAAATTTAATTAAGACATTAGGTTTGTCAACATATCGATAGGTCATATGCAGAGCTGATGAAGCTGCTTTTTTTTCACAGTTTGCATGGTCAATAAGAAGAAGTGGGATATTGTCCTTCGCGCACTGTAACCATTTCTTGTTAGTTACACATGGAAGAAAATTTAATATCTCGCTAATCACTCTTCGATCTATACTACGGAATCAAATAAATCTGGGATAGAAATATAGCGATCATAATGCGCCTCAGATAACTTATAGAAATCCGAATCTATCATTTCTCTGATTTCGAAAAGATTAAGTTGGTCATGCTCGCGCCTAATAGAAAAACCATAATCTGCAGTAGTAGTGATCTGCCCTGCTCCAGCCTTAACTAATGCAAAAAGCCAGCAGTTTTCATCATGATTTTTATTATACCGAATCTGTTGGACGTCCAATTGCCATTTTACTAGCGATGAATCATTTATATTTAGATAATTACCTACGCATTTAGATAAAAAATCGCTTAGCCGCTGATCCACAATCCTCTTTTGTTCTTCGCTATAACCATTCCATTGAATCACTTCATGTGAAAAACGCTTACATCCCCTGCAAACCAAATCTCCAATACCGGTAGAACAGACACCAATACAGGGCGTTTTTACTCTAGGAAGATCCATTCGGGTATTAAACACGGAAATACAAAAAGTCCCAACCTAAATTAAAGGCTGAATTACAATAACTATTTCATTGTCGAAATGAATAAACGAAATCTTCTTCACATATTTCAGGAAAGTGCCCCTGTACGGTATACTTGTCACTCCGTAACTTTTATATCTATCTTTTTTTGTTTAATGCTTTTTTGCACAGAGGATAAAGACACTGTTAGAGACATACCGAAAAAACGCCTTAGAAAGAGCTGAAAACTCTATACCGCCCAAACCGCTCAGTGCGCAGGAAACAGCGGAGTTAATATCTCTCATTAAGCAACCTCCTGAGGGCGAGGCAGAGTTTTTAATGGAACTGTTAGCCAATCGAGTACCACCGGGTGTTGATGAAGCAGCATATGTAAAAGCTAGCTTTCTTTCCGCTATCGCAAGAAACGAGGAGATATGTGACTTAATATCACGAGAAAATGCAATCAAACTCCTCGGCAACATGCTGGGTGGCTACAATATCGATACACTCATTTCTCTCCTAGAAGATGAGGAATTAGGTGAAATTGCTGCCGATCAACTTAAAAATCTTGTTTTAGTTTATGACGCTTTCCATGATGTGGTAGACCTTGCATCCAAGGGAGTAAAAACCGCCGAATCTGTCTTAAACTCCTGGGCCAATGCAGAATGGTTTACTACTCGCGCACCAGTTGCAGAATCTATAAAAACCATAGTTTTTAAAGTTTCAGGCGAAACAAACACCGATGATTTATCCCCAGCTCAAGATGCATGGTCTAGGCCAGACATCCCATTGCATGCTCTCGCGATGTATAAGATGCCAAGAGAAGGTTTAACACCAATGCAGGATGGTGAAATAGGACCCATGAAGCAAATTGAGGAAATTAACTCAAAAAATCTTCCAGTCGCTTTTGTGGGAGATGTAGTTGGTACCGGATCTTCTAGGAAATCGGCGACAAATTCCTTGTTATGGTTTTTCGGTACTGAAATCGATGGCGTGCCGAACAAAAAATCAGGCGGAATTTGTATTGGTGGAAAAATAGCACCCATTTTTTATAACACAATGGAAGATGCTGGAGCGTTAGTTTTGGAAGCTCCTGTTAGTGAATTGAAGATGGGTGAAATAATTGAAATCCGACCTTACGAAGGAAAAATCTTAAGTGAAGGCGGTGAAGTACTTTGTGAATTCAAACTAAAATCCGACGTATTGTTAGACGAAGTCAGAGCCGGAGGTAGAATTAATCTTATAGTTGGAAGAGGTCTGACATCAAGAGCACGCGAAGCACTATCTCTTGGGCAGAGCGATTTATTTAGATCACCTGAACAGCCTAAAGAGTCAAACGCTGGCTTTACCCTTGCTCAAAAAATAGTCGGGGTTGCCTGCGAATTAGATGGGGTTCGCCCTGGAACATATTGTGAACCGCGCATGACAACTGTGGGATCACAAGATACCACGGGTCCTATGACACGAGACGAGCTGCAAGATCTAGCTTGTTTAGGTTTTTCAGCTGATTTAACAATGCAATCTTTTTGCCATACTGCGGCATATCCCAAACCGATTGATATAGAAACCCAACATACACTCCCCGATTTCATAATGACAAGAGGTGGTGTGTCGCTTAGACCAGGAGATGGAATTATTCATTCCTGGTTAAACCGAATGTTATTACCAGACACCGTGGGTACTGGCGGTGATTCGCATACTCGATTTCCCATAGGCATATCTTTTCCCGCAGGTTCAGGGCTCGTCGCTTTTGCCGCAGCAACTGGCGTAATGCCGTTGGACATGCCTGAATCTGTTCTAGTCAGATTCACAGGCGAAATGCAGCCAGGAATAACACTGAGAGATCTAGTGCATGCAATTCCCTATTTTGCTATTCAAGAAGGCTTACTTACTGTTGAAAAGAAAGGGAAGAAGAATATCTTTTCTGGTCGAATTCTCGAAATAGAAGGGTTAACTGATCTAACAGTAGAGCAAGCTTTCGAGCTGTCTGATGCGTCAGCTGAGAGATCTGCTGCTGGATGCGCAATCGAACTTAATGAAGATACGGTCGCTGAATACTTAAGATCAAACATAGTTTTACTGCGTTCGATGATAGCAGATGGCTATGGCGACATAAGAACACTCGAGAGAAGAGCAAAAAATATGGAAGCTTGGCTTGAAAAGCCCACTCTTCTGAGAGCAGACAAGAATGCAGAGTACGCAGCGGTAATTGAAATTAATCTAGATCAACTTTTAGAACCAATTGTCTGCGCACCAAATGATCCCGATGATGCTAGGTTACTATCATCCGTGGCCGGCCAACCCGTTGATGAAGTATTTATTGGAAGTTGCATGACAAATATAGGCCACTTTCGCGCTGCTGGTAAATTATTGGAACAACACAATGGAACCATTAGCACAAGAATGTGGATAGTTCCTCCAACGAAAATGGATGAACATCAATTAATGGAAGAGGGTTATTACAATATTTATGGACGCGCTGGAGCCCGTACGGAAATGCCTGGTTGCTCTCTATGCATGGGTAATCAGGCGCGCGTGGAGCCAGAAAGTACGGTACTTTCTACATCGACGAGAAACTTTCCAAACCGGTTAGGAGATGGGGCAGATGTGTATCTGACTTCTGCTGAATTAGCGTCAGTGGGAGCAGTCCTGGGTAGGCTACCAACACCTCAAGAATACATGGCTTTTTCTAAAAATATCGACTCAATGTCCGACGAAATATATAGATACATGAATTTTGATCAAATTTCTCAGTATCAGAAGAAATCAGATGAAGGAAAGAAAATCTCACTAAGAGAAATAGCCTAAAATATTTATTTGGAAAAACCTTGAACCTCTAAACCAAACTAGCAAATCCTAACTTTAAATCATGAATAATATCTTCAACATCTTCTAACCCAATTGAAAGGCGAATTAGATTGTCCTTTATCCCACACTTGAGTTTTTCCTCTTTACTCAATCTACTATGTGTAGTGGTTGCCGGATGAATAATAGTACTTTTGGCATCACCAAAATTAGCGGTCCGCGAAAGCATTTGAACAGCGTCAATAAACTGCCATGCCTCCGCCTTACCTCCCTTTAGTTCAAATGACAGAACGCCTCCATAATTTTTCTGCTGACGTTTTGCCAACAAATGTCCAACATGTGTCTCTAAACCAGTGTAGTGAACCGCATCTATTTCCAATCTATCACGCAGCCAGCACGCCACTTTATATCCTGAAGCACTATGCCTCTCCATTCTTAAATTTAATGTTTCCAAGCCCTTAAGAAAAACCCACGCGTTGAAGGGGCTCATTGCTGGTCCACATGTTCTAAGAAAAGCTAAAATCTCGTTCATATGCGATTCACTTCCCACAACCGCTCCACCGACACATCTTCCTTGACCATCTAAATATTTAGTAGCGGAATGAGTGACAATGTCCGCTCCTAGTTTCAAAGGAGTTTGTAGAGCTGGTGTGCAGAAACAATTATCCACCACTAGTAAAATGTTATTTTTATGTGCAAGTGTCGAAAGCAAACTTATATCAGCTACTTCACAAAGAGGATTTGATGGAGTTTCCAGAAAAAACATTTTTGTTGATCTTGTAATAGATTCCTTCCATTGATCTATATCTATAAGTGAAACGAATGTGATGTCGATACCAAATTTAGTTAGATATCTATTGAATAGCGAAGTCGTGGTTCCAAACACATCTCTAGAGCAAACAACGTGATCGCCGGCAGAAAGCAATGCCATGCAAGTGCTAAGTATCGCTGCCATACCAGAGGAAGTCGCCACCGCTCTTTCACCGCACTCCAAAGCAGAAATGCGTTGCTCAAAGATTCTAATCGTAGGATTAGTGTAACGAGAATAAATGTCACCTTCCCTTTCACCAGAAAAACGCATCGCAGCTTCCTCTGAATTGGGAAAAACATAGCTTGAGGTAGAAAATATGGGTTCAGAATGCTCACCGAATACCGTTCGCTCATGACCCACACGCACACCGACTGTATCGCTCGAATTAAACTTTATCTGACTGTCTTTTTCAGTCATAAAATGTAATTAGAATTTTCCTGTCAAAGTTCATCTTGAAGATTGACAAAATTAGAAGTGTTCTTTTTATTTCGAAGTAATTCCTGTGCCTTATCATTACGAGACTCATCCAACCAATCTAGATACTTTTGATCAACATCGCCAGTTACATATTCCCCGCTAAATACCGAACATTCAAAGCTGGCAATTGAAGGATTTCCTTCTGAAGAACAACGAATGAGATCATCAAGATCCTGATATACTAACCAATCAGCACCAATCAATGTCTTTATCTCATCGACTGTTCGATTATGCGCAATTAATTCTTCAGATGAAGGCATATCAATTCCATATACATTCGGATATCGAACTGGCGGAGCTGCAGAAGCGAAATAAACACTCTTGGCGCCAGCATCACGCGCCATTTCAATAATCTGTTTACAAGTCGTACCTCGAACTATTGAATCATCGACTAGCATTACATTTTTATCTTTGAACTCGAGAGGGACTGGGTTCAGTTTCTGACGAACCGACTTTTTTCTAGCCTTTTGACCCGGCATGATAAATGTACGGCCTATATAACGATTTTTCATAAAACCTTCTCGAAACTTTACTCCTAATTCAGTTGCTAGCGCCTGACCCGCCGTCCTGCTAGTATCAGGGATAGGTATGATTACATCGATATCATGATCAGGACGTAGTTTTATGATTTTTTTTGCTAGTGCAGCTCCTTGTCTTATCCGCGTCTTATAAATAGAAATTCCATCCATCAAACTATCGGCTCGCGCGAAGTAAACATGCTCAAAAATACAAGGTTGAAGTCTTGAATCCTCTTCACCCTTATCTCGATACAACGTTCCATGATGGTCTATGAACACAACCTCTCCAGGTTCTACATCTCCAATAAGTGAAAATCCTAATACATCTAAGGCCACACTCTCAGATGCAATCATAAATTCTGTACCTGACTGTTTTATCCGCTGGCCAATCACCAGAGGTCGAATACCATTGGGGTCTCGAAATGCTACCACCCCGTAATTGACAAGAAGTGCTACAACTGCGTAACCGCCGCGACATCTTGCATGTACCGATCTAACGGCTTGAAAGATATCCTTAGGTTCAGGTTTAAGCTTTCCGAGATTCTGAAGTTCATGCGCAAAAATATTTAGCAACACTTCTGAATCGGATTCTGTATTCAGATGACGAAGGTCATCCTGAAAAAGCTCATGCTTCAATTGCTCGGAATTAGTTAGATTTCCATTGTGAGCAAGACCAATACCATAAGGTGAATTGACGTAAAAAGGCTGTGATAGTGCTGCACCAGTGCTACCTGCTGTAGGATATCGAACATGCCCGATACCCATCTTAGCTGCAAGATTAGACATGTCATTAGGCCGAAAAACATCTCGGGCCAATCCTTCACCTTTTTTCTGAATAAACTTACCTTCATTGCATGTGAGGATACCAGCACCATCCTGGCCGCGATGTTGTAAAACCGTTAGCGCATCAAAAATATCAAAACTGATGTCAGATTTTCCAACAATACCAACGAGTCCACACATTTTTAAAGCCTCTTATCTTCTTAGGAAATCATTTTTCGGCAGGCAAGAGATCATTAATATCCGTACCGAGCAACGCCAAAGACCAATCCACCAACATCTCAGTCGACCGAACCAGTATTGACTGTGAGAGCACGTCCTTAAACATAACTGGCGATACTTCTCGACCAAGAAAAACAAGAACCACGGCAATTATAACGCCCCTTGCAAAACCAAAGACTATTCCCAACAATCTATCCAAAAATCCTAATCCAACTGCAAAGACAACCTTTGAAAACATTTTTGAAAAGAATGCGGTTATTAAAAGCACCGTAATAAATATAAGTAACCAAGAAGCAAGTAACCTAGCCATAGCGTTATCAATGGCACTTTCTAAACTTATGGCCGCAGTTCCTGCATACAAATTTGCTATTACAAAAGAAAAAACCCAACCTAAAAGAGAAATCGCCTCTCTAGAAAAGCCTCTCCAAATACTCACGAGCGTAGAAACCGTCAAGAGAAAAACTATGCCCCAGTCCCACAGACTGAACCCACCTAAACTATCAACTAAAACCATGCTTGACCCGAGATAAATTACTAAGGCACATATCGAAGGATAACTGAATCTACTTTAAAGATCTTATCAATTTCAGACTTTATGGATGCTAACTCTAATTTTTCAAACTTTGGTCCGACATATACCCTATACATAATTGTCTCACCTACTTTGACTTGTCTTAGATAAGCTCTATAGCCTTGCTCAAGTAGTTTGTCACGGACTTTTTTAGCACGATCATTATCCACCATACTAGCTACCTGAAGCACAAAAGCGATAGGAATACCCTTGCTATCCAATTGAGGTTTTTCAGGAGAAGAATTACGAACCTGCCTTGAAGAAGATTTAGTAGCAAAAATTTTATCTGTCTCATTAGTTGCGGGAATTTCTAAAACTTCATCAGCCTCTGTCTTCAACCAATTATTTGGATATTCCGCTTCCTCTTTTAAGTCAAGAGTCCTCGTTTCTAGCGTACTCTCCGAGTTTTTCTTAAAGTTGGGAGCAGGAGGAATCTCTACAAAATCTGTACCTTCTCGGTATTCATAAGGAGCAAATATTAGTGGCCAAAAAATCGCAGCCACCGATAAAATAACTAAAATGCCCACTAACCGCTGCTTAAACAAACTATCCACCTTTCGCCCCGTCTCTTATAGATTGAATTAATGGCAAAACACCTGATATTGTATAGAAGGAGCCAAAAATCACCAACCGATCACCTGGAACCATCAATTTCCAAACGGCGTCCCAAGCATCTTTTGTGTTAGGCCATGTTGTTAATTCGGTACCACCCAGTTCGCTAATTGTTCTCTTAATGCCATTGCTATCAGCGCCACGCGCCGCCTCTGGCAAATCAGCAATAAACCAAGCTGCGAACATACCGCATATATCTGTCAACATATTAACGATATCTTTATCCTTGAGAGCAGCGAATATCGCGTAATTTTTCCCAACCACCTCGTTAGCTTTGATATGTCTCGCTAGAGTCGCAACTGCCGAAGGATTATGAGCTACATCGATCAATATCTCGTGCCCGTTGAGTAAAAAACTCTGCAGCCTACCTACTAACAAGAATTCTTGAGAAATATCTGACAGCTGCTCCTGTGACGGCTCGAAACCCAGTAAAGCTAAGGATTGAATAGAAGCTCCTGCATTGGTAGCCAAAATTCCTTTTGGAGGAAAAAAACGATACCGTTTTTCAGCACCCTGCGGATTTTGAAGGGATACCTCCACAAGGTCATTTTTACCTTGACCTCCTAATGCGCTCCATTCTCGGTTATAGCGAAAAAATTTTGCATTTGGATTTGACTCTCGAATAGATTTCGGCGGGAATGGATCCGCAATCACAGCCGGACGACCTGCCCGAAGAATACCTGCCTTCTCTTTGCCTATCGATTCTCGGTCGGCGCCAAGCCATTCTGTATGATCGATATCTATACTGGTAATCAGAGAAACATCTGGATCCAAAATATTTACTGCGTCTAACCGCCCACCTAAACCTACCTCGAGTATTAAAACATCCAGTCCATGAGATTTAAAAATGTACAGCGCGGCTATCGTTGCTATTTCAAAATAAGTCAGGGAAGTATCACAGAGCACATCTCTGATTGCTTCCAATGCTTCACAGATCTCCTTATCCGAAACTGGATTCCCATTTATTTTTATGCGTTCATTGAAATTCAAGATATGTGGAGATGTGTATGTTCCAACGGCGATTCCTAGCTTTATCAAAATCGCTTCAGAAAATGCCACAGATGAACCTTTACCATTAGTACCAGCGACTGTTAATACCTTGGCATTTGTTCGATCAAGATTTAATCGAGATGCAACTGTAGCCACTCTTTGTAAACCTAAATCGATTAGGTCTTCTGCCCCACTGGCTAACTCAATTAATACCGATTCAGGAGTCTGAGAAATCGATACTCTCCTCAGGCGGCAAAACTCTAGGGCGAATAGATTCGTCATTAAATTCCGACAATTGATCTCTTTCCTTTGCCCAATTATCGCCAGAAAGCTTAGATAAAAGCCTCGAGATGGTGTCTCTAAGATCTTTTCTGTGAACGATCATATCAAGCGCGCCATGTTCAAGTAAGAACTCACTGCGCTGAAATCCTTTCGGTAATTTTTCTCTAATAGTTTGCTCAATAACATTTGGACCAGCAAAACCTGCCCTAGCATCTGGTTCCGCAATATTTATGTCCCCCAACAGCGCGAGGGACGCCGAGACTCCTCCATATATCGGATCTGTCATAACAGATATGTAAGGAACACTAGCTTGGTGCAATTTTTCAATCACCGCAGATGTTTTCGCCATCTGCATTAACGAGATTAGTGCTTCTTGCATTCGTGCACCACCAGACGCGGAAAAACAGATAAAGGGTACACCTGTAGAGAGTGAGAGCTGAGCCGCGCATGTAAATTTTTCTCCTACCGCATAGCCCATCGAGCCGCCTAAAAAGTCAAATTCAAATGCAGTACAAACTACCGGCATTCCTTTCAAGCTGCCCTCCATTGCAACCAAAGCATCTCTTTCGCCAGTAATCTTTTGGGCACCTGAAATGCGATCACGATATCGGCGCTTATCTTTAAATTTGAGTTGATCAACAGGCTCAATCTCAGAAAGAATCTCCCGACTAGCCTCATTGTCCAAAAAGTTAGAGAGCCTCTCTCGAGCTCGAATTCTCATGTGATGATCACATTTTGGGCAGACATGCTGATTATTCTCGAGATCAGGACGATACAAAATGGCCTCACACTTGACGCATTTGTGCCACAACCCTTCCGGAACATTTACTCTTTCTCCTGCCGACTGTCCTATACCGGCAGGCAAAATCTTGTCCATCCAACTCATAGAAAAACCTCTAACTAGAATTTAAGCAACCTAATCAACCTGCAGATCATATGCGATTCCATCCATCCCATCCCTGATAGCCGACACAAAACTTCTCACATTGCTTATTGCAATCGATGGTGCCAGTAATTGTTTTGCTAAACAATCAACAATTGCACTACCAACGACAACACCATCTGAAACAGACGAGATCGATTTTGCTGTCTCTGCATCCTTGATACCAAAACCAACCACCACTGGCAAACTAGAAAGCCGTCTGATAGACATCACCTGACTCTTTACCTGGTTAAAATCTAGATTTTTATCTCCGGTAACCCCTGTTAAAGCAACGCTATATATAAACCCTTCGGCTTTCGAAACAATTCGATGAATTCTTTCCTCTGAGGATGTGGGAGAAACTAGTAAAATACTTTCTAATCCAAATTCAGCAAAGATCCTGCTAGAAAAAGCTATCTCCTCTATAGGAAGATCTACGGTTAGCACAGCATCTACGCCTGCGTCACTTGCTGCCCTTGCGAACTTTTCATAACTCATTCTTTCAATTGGATTAGCATATCCCATTAGCACTACAGGTGTCTCTTTATCCTTCTGCCTAAATCTACTTACCACCTCGAATATTTGAGTTAGAGTCACCGAGTTACTAAGTGCTCTCTCGTGCGCTGCTTGTATAATTGGTCCTTCTGCCATTGGATCTGAAAAAGGCACTCCAAGCTCGAGCAAATCTGCCCCACTAGCGACCATCTCATGCATTAACGTATTAGTTATGTCTAGAGTAGGATCGCCTGCCACAACATATGTTATTAAGGCTTTTCGATTCTTGGATGCAAGATCTGAAAATCTCTTTGCTATTCTAGACATCAATTAACCTTAAACCTCTATACCTTTAAGCTGAGCTACTGTCTGAATATCCTTATCACCTCGCCCTGAAAAATTTACTATTATGCATTTGTCAGAATCTAAATCAGCTGCCAATTTTTCTGTATAGGCAAGAGCATGGGCGGTTTCTAAAGCTGGCATGATGCCTTCAATACGTGTCACGTTTTGGAACGCTGCCAAAGCTTCTTCATCACTTGAAACCACGTACTCCACTCTTCCTATGTCTTTAAGCCACGCATGCTCTGGACCAACTCCTGGATAATCTAGACCTGCTGAAACAGAATGGGTATCCATAATCTGCCCATCATTTGTCTGCATTAAATACGTTCTATTGCCATGCAGTATACCTGGCAAGCCGGAATTAAGAGGTGCTGCGTGCTGACCTGTTTCCAGACCTTTTCCACCTGCCTCCACACCAAACATCGAGACTCCAGCATCATCAAGAAAGGGATAAAACAAACCGATCGCATTGGAACCTCCACCAACACAGGCTACTAGCGCGTCTGGCAATCTACCAATTTTATCAAGACTTTGGATACGCGCTTCTCTCCCGATAACACTCTGAAAATCCCGAACTAGCATCGGATATGGATGCGGGCCTGCCACTGTACCAATCACGTAAAAGGTATCGTCCACCCTAGTGACCCAATCTCGCATGGCTTCGTTCATGGCATCTTTTAGTGTTCTGGAGCCAGAGCACACACTTACTACTTCAGCCCCAAGAAGCTTCATTCGATATACGTTCAATTCTTGGCGCTTTATATCTTTTTCGCCCATAAAGATCTGGCATTCCAAACCTAATCGCGCTGCAATGGTTGCAGTTGCCACTCCATGCTGACCGGCGCCAGTCTCCGCTATAATTCTAGTCTTACCCATATGCTTCGCTAGAAGAGCCTGTCCGACAGCGTTATTGATCTTATGGGCTCCTGTATGATTCAGATCTTCTCTCTTAAACAAGATGCGTGCTCCACCTATTTGATCGGACCAACGATTAGCTTCATAAAGTGGCGTGGGCCTGCCAACATAACTAACAAGATCTTCGTCTAACTGCTCCATAAATTTTTCTTCTGAACTAATTTTTTTGTAAAACTCTTCTAACTCAGAAAGCGCTGACACCAAAGTTTCTGAAACAAATCTCCCTCCAAAGATACCGAACTTACCGTCCTCATCTGGCATTGAAGAAAATGCCGAAGCCCTCATGTCAGTATTCATTTTTTCCTCTGAAACTATTAAAGGAGTTAACTTCCATTATGAAGTCAGCAATCAAGCCAGCATCCTTTTCACCAGGTGACTTCTCGACTCCAGTACTAACATCAACTGACCAAGGACGAACAATACTAATAGCTTCCAAAACATTTTTGCGGTTAAGTCCTCCTGCCAAAATTATGGGACAAGACAATCTCTCTCTCGGTACTGTTTGCCAATCAAAGACCATTCCAGTGCCTCCTGGCATTCCTGGTTTGTAGGAATCTAATAACAATCCCCGAGCTGATGAATATTGCTCAGACCATTTAATAAGATCCTGATTTGGCGACATTCTAACGCTTTTTATATATGGCAAACCTAATTGATCACAGAATTCTGGTGACTCCTTCCCATGAAATTGCAGCATGTCAAGCTGAACGTGATTTAAAATATCTCGGATAAACTGAAGCTCTGCATCCACGAACAAACCAACCACTGAAACAAACGGAGGCAAGCAGGCAACTATTTTTTGTGCCTCTTCTGCATGAATAGCACGAGGACTTTTTGGAGAAAATACAAACCCTATTGCATCAGCGCCTAAGTTAACTGCGGAAAGCGCATCATCGAGTCGGGTTATACCGCAAATTTTAATTCGGGTGCGCATAGATTTTTCTCTCTCCTACCAAGACTAGAATAATAACAGAACTCAGGAATGTAATTATTTATTCTGGATCGTCAGGGGAAAAATATCAGAGGTTCTTGGGATGGAAAATTCCTCAGGATATTCTACATTCATCAAATAAAGTCCATCAGCAGCTGCGGTTTCCGCAGCTTTCGATCTGTCTTTATCTAGCAAGATTGACTTTAACCATCCTGCTTCCTTCCTCCCATCTCCGATAGCAATGACGCATCCGACGATATTTCTAACCATATGGTGAAGAAACGCGTTTGCTTTCACATCCATGAAAACAAGATCGCTATGTCTTGTTATTTCTATGGAAATAATATTTCGCATTGACGTCGGTGATTGACAAGTCGAAGCCCTAAAGGCATTAAAGTCATGTTCGCCAAGTAAGCACTGAACCTCTCTATTCATGAGCTTTTCATCTAATGCTTTTCGATGCCAAGATGCCAATCCATACAACAAGGCTGGCGAAATTGATGTGTTGACAATCATATATCTGTAACTACGGGATAAAGCAGAAAATCTAGAATGGAAATGCTCAGGCACTGTCTGAGCCCATAAAATTCTAATATCCTTAGGCAGATGCCCGTTAACGCCATGAACCCAAGCTTTTAGACTACGCCCTGCAGGATCATCAAAGTGAAAAACCTGACCTAGAGCATGCACCCGAGCATCCGTTCTACCAGCGCAGTAGATGCGCACCCGAGAATCTGCTACGACAGAGACGGCATTTTCGACTAAACCCTGGATAGTAGAATTTTTATGACCAGATTGCAGCTGCCAACCTACATAGGCTCCTCCGTGATACTGAACCCCACAGGCAACTCTCGACCCTTTTTCCAAGATCCTGTCCGAAAACATCTTACAACTCTCTGAGCCGCACGATCAATTCTCTAGCTTCATCAACTTGCTCATCAGAACCTTCCTCTAAAATCTCATCCAGCAAGGGATTAGCTAAAGCCTGGTCTCCCATATCGATATAAGCCCGTGCGAGATCCAACTTACTAGAGATTGGGTCCGCTTCCTCGGCATGAAGAACATTTTCAGCCTCGTCGCCATCTAGAAGAGAGGCGTGGTTTAGCTCTTCACCTTGCTTCTCAACCAAACCAACTTCATCCATAACTTCCTTGAATCCTTTTTCGGGTTCTTTCAAGTCCTTTAAGTTCTTCAAATTTTGTTCAGAATGGTCAAATTCGATATTGATTTCCTGTCTCCGTGATCTGATCTTTTTAATTGAAAAAATCAACAAAAGACCCACAAAGAAAATCATCACCATGGCCACACTCAGGTGTAGATGGTTTTTAGAATCTTGGACAAACGATAAGGGATCAGAAAAAAATACCTCTGCCACTTCTGGAAAATCGTAAAAATAATTGATTAGTATTTCTGGATTTATAACGAGGGATCGGGACATCTCTTGCAAAAGAGTTTCTAATTCAAGTTCAATCTCTATTGATCTTTCATTGCTAGTCTCAAGATCTTCCTCGAGCTCTCGAATTCGCTCGTACAATATATAGATCTGATCTAACAGTTCATCATTACTACTTTCCCCCTTTGCGATTTCTCTGGAGCTTGTTTCTATCTCTGCTAACGCCGCACTAGAATGAACCTGTGTAACAGTTGGGTCTGGTTTCTCTGCGGCCTTACTCAAGGAGGATTCGTCTAACGGTGGTTCATTCCTAGCTTCGTTAATTTCGACCCCTTCACTATCACTGAAAAGATCATCCTCAGTAGGTAGTAAAATAACAGATCCCGCTATCAATCCATTAACATCTCCATCAAGAAACGCACTTGGATTTAATCGCTGTATGCCTTTCATAACAGCATAAATTGACACTTCGTCTGAACTAATCTTTTTTGAGATGCTCCATAAAGTCTCGTTATCAGATATTCGATAGCGTAATCCTGGTAAAAGTTGATTCAAAGCCTGAGGATCAGGCTTTATCTCCACTCGATATCTATTCCAAGCCACTTTCTCATCCCAATGGACTTGAACTATAAGATCAAATGCGTCTACGGCAATTGGCAATCTAGTAGTGACAATTAAACTATCGGTAACTTCGTTGGACAAAAGAAATTCAAATTTAATATCATCTAAAAACTCCTGTCTAACTATCTCTAGTCGCTCATATTCTGACTTATCTGCTACTCGAACCAGAATTTCGGCCTGACTAATATCACCTACCTCTTCGAGAATTAACTGACCCTGCAGGGGTTGCCCCAAATATGAATTGACTGTTAAATCACCCAACCACAATCCATACGACGGAAGTGCCCACACGAAAAAAAATGGGAAAACCATGCTGGTTTTTAACCAATTAACCATATAGTTGACCGTTTTTTATAAAAGTAAGAATCATCTAAATTCTCGCAATATGATCTCTTTAGAGAGATAAACTATAAATAACTAGATATTAGGCATTCAGCTATTTGAACACTATTCAAGGCTGCTCCCTTCCTAACATTGTCTGCAACTATCCAAAGATTAATACCTCGTGGATGCGACAGATCTTCCCGAACTCTTCCTACGAAAACGGAATCCTCTCCCGCAGAATGTCCAACTGGGGTTGGATAGCCTCCTGGTTCTCTATCATCTATTAACTGAATCGAACTCGCTTCAAGCATTAACTCTTGCACTTCTGATGCGGTTATCTTTTCGCGTGTTTCAATATGGACTGCTTCCGAATGCCCGAAAAAAACAGGAACTCTGACACATGTCGGATTTATCTCTATAGAATCATCATCAAAGATCTTTTTTGTCTCCCAAATCATCTTCATTTCTTCACGTGTATATCCATTTTCTTGAAAGTCGTCGATATGCGGTAAAACATTAAATGCAATCTGAGCTGGATAAACCTTTGATTCTATTTCTTGCGCATTTAACAGGCTTGCTGTTTGACCTGCGAGTTCTTTTATCGCTTTTTTACCTGTTCCCGATACTGCCTGATATGTGGCGACATTGATTCGCTCAATCCCCACTGCATCATAAATTGGCTTAAGGGCGACTAGCATTTGAATCGTTGAGCAATTCGGATTTGCAATGATATTTCTTTGATGATATTCAATCAAAGCTTCCGAATTAACTTCAGGAACAACAAGAGGAATATCCTTTTCTAAACGAAAGTGCGACGTATTATCTATAACGATACAACCCGTGGAAGCCGCCGCGGGAGCATATTTTTTTGACACACTGCCACCGGCAGAAAATAGACCCAACTGCGCTCTAGAAAAATCAAATTCGGATAAATCCTGGACACGATGTGATTTGCCTCTGTACATAACTGTTTTTCCGGCGGATCTTTCACTTGCCAAAGGGAAAAACTCACCCACAGGAAATTTTCTTTCCTCAAGGATCGATATCATAGCCTCGCCTACCGCTCCTGTGGCACCGACTACTGCAACATCTACACTTTCTAGCATTTTTATCTACTCTTTTAGCGGAATATTAGTTGAACGAAAGGCCAATGATTTGTTAGACCCTATTAAGTATTAGATTGAAATAACCAAGGAGAATTTTGCTTCTTCAAGTCTTCATACTCCCTTATACGATCTTTACTCTTCAAAGTTAAGTCGATTTCATCAAGACCTTCTAACAAGCACTTACGGCGAAATGAATCAACCTCAAATGGTATTTCCGTGACACCGTCAATGGATTTTACTATTTCGTTCTCCAAATCAATCACAAGTCTAAACCCTTCTTCCGCGTACATCTTTTGAAAAAGTGTCTCAACAACCTCACTAGACAAAACAACGGGGAGTAGTCCATTTTTGAAACAATTGTTATAGAAAATATCTGCAAAACTAGGCGCTATGATACATCGGAAACCAAAATCCTCTAGCGCCCAAGGGGCATGTTCGCGACTAGATCCACACCCGAAATTTTCTCTTGCCAAGAGAATAGAAGCGTTTTTGTAGCGAATTTGATTCAGAGGAAATTCTTTATTTAGCGGACGTCCTGTGCAGTCTTGACCAGGCTGTCCTTCATCCATATATCTGATCGAGTCGAATAAATAAGCACCAAATCCAGATCTACCAATTGCTTTCAAAAATTGTTTTGGAATAATTAGATCTGTGTCTACGTTTGCACGATCCATAGGCGCTACTATCCCTATTTCCACCTCAAAACTTCTCATATTGAATCGCTTCCCAAAAATTCTCTCACATCAGTGAAATAACCTGTCACCGCCGCGGCGGCGGCCATCGCGGGACTTACTAGATGCGTTCTTCCTCCAAAGCCTTGTCGACCCTCGAAATTTCGATTGGAAGTCGAGGCACAATGTTCACCATCACCTAACGTATCCGAGTTCATCCCCAAACACATAGAGCAGCCTGGAGCACGCCATTCCATTCCAGCGGCAAGGAAAATTTTATCCAACCCTTCTGCCTCAGCCTGTGTTTTTACAATGCCAGAGCCGGGAACAACTAATGCTTGTTTCACTGAAGCGGCTATATTTCTTCCTTTTATGATTTGTGCCGCCTGGCGCAAATCTTCTATGCGTGAATTTGTACAAGAACCAATAAAGACGCGATCAACCGGGATATCTGAAACTGGTGTCCCAGGAGCTAAATCCATATATTCCAAAGCCCTTCTAATGGCTTCTTTTTTTGTGCTGTCAGTCGCGTCCTCTGGGCTTGGTAATCTCCCTACAATAGGAAGCACCATCTCTGGAGAAGTTCCCCATGTCACCTGAGGTTCTATAGAAGCTCCATCGATTCTGATTTCTCGTTCAAAAATGGCATCATTATCAGAACACAGTTTTTTCCAGCTTTTCACTGCTCGCTCCCAAAGTTCTCCTTTCGGAGCATAGGGTCGACCACGAACATAATCTATCGTAATAGAATCGACAGCGATCATACCCATGCGCGCGCCAGCTTCTATGGACATATTACAAAGTGTCATTCTACCTTCCATTGAAAGGGATCTGACAACTTGGCCTGCAAACTCTATTGCATATCCAGAACCACCGGCAGTACCGATCTGACCAATGACCGCAAGAGCAACATCTTTTGCAGTCACTCCAGCTTGCAGCGAACCAAAGATATCGATTCGCATGTTCTTCATTTTCGTTTGAACTAAACACTGAGTAGCTAAAACATGTTCGACTTCACTTGTGCCTATGCCATGCGCTAACGAACCCAGGGCTCCATGAGTTGAGGTATGAGAATCCCCACAAACAATCGTCATACCAGGCAAAGTAGCTCCTTGTTCCGGTCCAACAACGTGGACTATCCCTTGTCGCTCATCGTTTATTGGGATTTGCTTAACATTAAAATCTACGCAATTATCTTCCAGTGTTTGGACTTGAAGTTGAGAGGTGGCATCAACGATTCCTTCAATACCTCCTTGCCGCTCGGTTAAATCGGTCGGCACATTGTGATCTGGCACAGCGAGATTTGAATCTCTTCTCCAGAGATTTCTTCCTGCCAGACGCAGACCTTCAAAGGCCTGCGGAGAAGTCACCTCATGCAAAAGATGTCTATCGATATAGATTAGCGACGTTCCATCATCGCGTTCTTCAACTAAATGATCCATCCAAAGCTTATCGTATAAAGTTTGTCCTGACACAGGTGCTCCGATCTAAAAAAGGCTGGTATTTTTATTTATAGGCATAAGAGATTCTACTATGACTTTGCATAAAACCATAAAGATCTATGCCTTCAATTTTACCTTAGAGGAAGAATCCGAATCATGAGGCAAGTAGAAGGTGCCGTTAAAGCGAGCAATTAAATTATCTTCTGAAACGATCGTTCCAGAACAAAACCCGAAACGCTTGCGAATGGACACTAATTCAGCTCGCGATTCAATCCACGTATCGACGCGGGCAGGCGCAACAAAATCCAGCGATAAATTAATCGTAGGACTTCCACTCTTTTTCCCTACGGAGAAATTCACCCCCGAGGCCGCTGTTATGTCAGCAAGCATCATTAATACGCCTCCATGACATATCTGCATGCTATTGAGATGCTGACTAGAGACAAAAATACCGAATTCAACACCTGAATCGCTCACTCTCCTATACAGCGGAAACAAGACGTCGGTAAAGCCATAACCTGCGGGCAAAAGCTTAAACCCCGTTGGTATGTCCTCAGCATTAGATATTTGATCCCTCACGAAAATCTAGTAAATCCCCATGTTTAGACCAGCCGCCATAGTCAGGCCAAAATCTTGCGCTCTGCGATATGAGTCATCGGTTAACTCACCTCTAATCACTAGCGGTTCCATAACAGCTTTGAGCGGAATTCCTGAAAGAATTCTTTGTGCGTGTCTAGCAGCCTCGCGACCATCGTTACCTGCACTTATTAGAAGCGCATAAGGCAAAATAAGGGAGTCGCGAATCGCTGGATAAAAGATTCTATCAAAAAACTCCTTCATTCCTCCCGACAAATATCCAGAATTTTCGGAGGCAATTAATAATAGACCGGAAGCATTAGATAATTCCGATATGCTTGAATCTAAGGCACGAGCCAAGCTGGTTTCAAACCCCTTCTCCTGTTTAGCTCCAGCAAGAACTTCAAGGGCTAGTCTCGCGCAGCTGCCGCTCTGGCTATGATAAATAATTTTAAGCATTCACTTAAAAACTTTCGAGGTATATGAATTTTTTGATTTTTTTATCACCTTCAAAGTTTGCCATGCAAGATCTTCCAACATCTGTGAATGGGCTTCCCCCGTCTAAAGTCTGGATCCAAAGTTTCTTTCGTAATGTCTTCAATCAAGTATTTTTTTTCTAGGCTTCCATCAATCTCAAATTTTCTAAAATTTGTCGAGAAATACAAAATACCATTCTCCCTCAATCGAGCCATGGATGCATGAACTAAATCAATATGATCACGTTGTATATCAAGATAGTTATTCATGCGAGAAGAATTAGAAAACGAAGGGGGATCCAACAAAATTAAGTCAAATGAATCATCGTTTGTTTCTAACCATGTCTGACAGTCTGCCTGGCATAATTTATTGCGTGCTTCGGATAGACCATTATGCGCCAAATTTTTTCTGTACCAAGCTAAATAGGTTTTACTATGGTCCACGCTTGTAGTGCTGCGAGAACCACCTAATGCAGCTTGGATGCTCGCTGCACCCGTATAACTATAGAGATTAAGAAAATCCTTACCCTTGGCTTCAGATTTTAATCTTCTTCGCAAAGGTCGATGATCCAAAAACAATCCAGTATCTATGTAGTCATTTAGATTAACGAGAAACTTTGCCCCATGCTCATCGATGCTGAACAACTCTCCCTTAGCAGTCTCTTTTTTCTGATACTGGACACCTTTACGCTGCCTATGTCGCTGCTTCAGCATAATCGCCGAGGCAGGTATAGAAAATATTTTAGGTAAGACTTGTAGAACCTCGGATAACCTTGCCTCAGCACCTTGCTTGTCTACACCAATCGGTGCTTTGTATTCAGAAACATTCAACCTTTGTCCGTAGACATCTACTGCTACTGCATACTCTGGCATGTCTGCGTCATAAAGCCGGTAGCATTCTATGCCCTCTCGACTAATCCATCCAGACAATCTCCGTAAGTTCTTCTTCACTCGATTTGCAAACGGGCCTTCAGCTTGATCAAGCTCTAGATTAGAGTTCTTCGTTCCTAGCGAGGTGATTTCGGACATATCTTGACTAAGATAATTTTCTCTTAAATTAAAAAGGTACAACCGGGTATCAATCGGTCCATTTGGAAGAAAAAATTGCTTGTGACTTCGCAATCGAATTGCCTTTGCCAATTCTGCCTCAGAAGTCAATATCGCTGCATCCCATCCTCCAAATTCAGATGCCATAACCTCTCCTAAATGACGATACAGATAAGCAAGAGAATCCTTTTCACCTAACCGCTTACCATAAGGTGCATTGCAAACGAATAAGCCGTTGGGAAGTGGTTTGTGAGTCGGTTTTTTTAAGTTCTTAAGATCTTTACATGAAACTCTAACGATTTTCGACAATCCCGCTAATGCGATGTTCTTCTCCGCATAACGAATCACCCTGAGATCATCATCGTAACCCCTTACCTCTGGATGATCAGAGGACAATCCGCGCTCCGCCCTTCCTCTTGCATCCGCCACCAAAACTTCCCACTGTTCAGGATTGTGTCCCTTCCATTTTTCAAAACCAAATTGAGCACGGTTAATCGCAGGAGCGACATCTGCGCACATTAAAGCGCCCTCTATCAGTAAAGTACCAGAGCCACACATGGGATCTATTAGCGCTCCCTGATCTTTAGCTATCTCAGGCCACTTTGCATTGAGCAATACAGCTGCTGCTAAATTTTCTTTGAGGGGACTTTCTCCAGATCCAGAACGATATCCACGTTTATGCAAACTGCCACCTGACAAGTCAAGAGCCACGCTGATACCTTTCTTTGAGAGCCTAACTCTGATTCTGATTTCTGGGTTAGCACGATCTCTCGGAGGTACGCGTCCTAAATTGACTCTATACCAATCGACGACAGCATCTTTACATATTTGCGCGCCAAATCGAGTATCTCGTATGTGGCTGTTAGTGCCAGAAAAATTTATTAAAAATGAAGTGTCAACATCAAAAATCCTCCCCCATTCTATTTCAGAAAGACTTTCATAAATTGAGGCTCTATCATTGGCCTCGCTTTCCCCCAATGGAAGCATTATAGAATTGGATAGCCTAGACCATAAGCAAGCTCGGTAGGCAACGCTTTGTGAACCTTTGAAAGTCACACCAGCAATAGTTTCTCTTGTATGGCTAGCTCCTAACTGCTGAAGTTCCTCCACAAGAAGTCGCTCTACACCACGAGGACAAGTGGCGAACCAGGAAGAGGAAGAGGAAGAGGAAGATTGAGTCGAAACCATAGCCTTGTTAGAAAACAGCTAAACGTTAATGATACACCACTTCCTGTGATTGTTCCCAAACCTGAATAGTTTCTTTGGCTAGAATAAACCTAAAATAATTTTATGATTGTAAATTTGCAAAAAGAAACTCACAAAATAAGTAGAATCAATAAAAAGTTGGAAGACCTCCCAGCGTCCACTCCAATAATACTGTCAATGCCATAAACAAAACTACTATAACCGCTTTCATAGCCGACTCCTTTTAATCGTCGATTAACTAATTACTGCATAAAAATGCAAAACAGACTAAGAAAACTTGGACTTTTCTAAAAAAGGTTAGCATTTATCCTTACAGGACAAATACGTAGTGAAATTGGGGCCGTCAATTTTTTATAAAAATTAAAATAACAAGGTGCAAGTATGGTAAAGCTACGCCCTACCTAGACTCTGTTATTCTAAGAAAAAAGACCGCGACCTGATGCAATGAGATTACCTAGTTGTTGAGTGTGATAGGAGCTGCCCCCAACAATCATCTCATTGTGCCTTAACCATAAACAATACCGCCATAATGGATAATCTCTATCAATACCCGCACCTCCATGAACATGTTGGGCACTGTAACTCAATCTGTGGCCCACATCCGCCGCCCAGATCTTTGCTATTTGAAGTTCTATATCAGCCTCTTCCTCTAAGTCTAAAAGTGAAGCAGCTTGATACGATGTCAAACGCAGACACTCAATATCAATATATGAATCCGCCATCCGATGTCCGACGGCCTGAAATGTCGCTACAGGCACTCCAAACTGGGTCCTCTCTGAGGTATAGCTTGCAGACATTTTCATCGCCGCATCCGTCACTCCAACTTGATGCATACAAATTAAGCTCAGCATTCGATCAAAAATCCATTTTACTAGTGTCGAACCATCTCTCACGGCGACTACTTGGCTAGATTCTACTGTTACCTCGTTCAGGCAAATCTCTGCCTGCGGCTCAAATGACGTTACCTGCAAAGGCTTGATAGATACACCAGCCGCCCCCGGCTCAATGATGAAAACGACTAGATCCTCTCCATTTGCTGCAGAAAGAAGAATGTAATCCGCCTGGTTCGCAAAAGGCACGGCCTGTTTTCGACCTGAAATAATATAATTTTTTCCATCAAATACGTATGAGGTGCTATGCGCGGACATTGGGTTATTATTCATAGGTTCTAAAAATGCGGAAGTAAGTAGTATTTTTCCAGACGCAGCTTCAGGCAAAATCTTTTTCCGGATTTTCTCTTCGCCAAACTTCTGAATACCCATCATTGAAAGGCAATGAGAAGCTAATGGAACAGGCGCTATTGATCGTCCTACTTCCTCTAAGAGCAAAGCTAATTCCATAAAACCGAACTGAGATCCTCCATAATCAGAATCTATACAAGTCGATAGCAAACCAGCTTCTGCGAGCTTCGACCAAAGGTCCTCATCGAATCTTGGCATAGCGTATTCATCGTAACTCGCCAATTTCTCAGGAGTTACATTATCCTTAAAAATACTTCTAGATAGATCCCGAATTTCTCGCTGAATTTGATTTAAACCAAAGTCCATTGCAAACCCTTCTAACGCGATGCTCTTGGCATCCACAGTCCTGCAGCGGAGATGATGTCTCTTTGAATTTCATTGGCACCTCCGCCAAAGGTAATAATAGATGCGGTCCGATACAGTCGCTCGATTTTAGAAGCTTGTGGGCAGATTTCATCGCTATTTCTAATAAGTCCTGCGTAACCAACCACCTCACCGAGCAACCTGTAAATTTCGATAAACGCTTCAGAACCATATACTTTGGCTGCCGAAGCATCTGCCATATCAAGGTTTCCTTCTGTCATTGCCCATGACTGTTTATAGACAATGAGCTTCATACATTCGATATAAGCTCGGACCTTTGCCAGGTTAGCCTGCACCCAAGATTGTTCGATAACGCTTTCTCCGGAAGGCAATACCGTAGTTATGGCCCACTTAACAATCTGATTAAACAAATCAGAGCAAGGGCCAAAGTTAATTAGGCTGAGTCTTTCACGATTCAACTGACTGGTGATTAATTTCCAACCTTCATTTAGCCCACCGACACGGTAAGCATCACTAATCCGAATATTGTCGTAATAAGTTACATTGGTTCTAATACCACCTAAGGTATGTACCGGAGCGCAACTCCAACCGGGAGCGGAATTCGGCACGAGAAATAAACTTATTCCCTTGTGCTTCTTATCTGCGTCAGGGTTCGTTCGAGCTGCCAACCAAGTGTAATCTGCAAAGTGTGCAAGCGAGGTCCACATCTTCTGCCCGTTTATTATCCAGTCATCACCCTCTCGAATCGCGGTCGTTTTCAAACTCGCTAAATCTGTGCCAGCGCTGGGTTCAGAATATCCAATCGCTACGATTAACTCACCGGAAAGTATTTTTGGCAGAAAAGTTTTCTTTAGAAAATCTGAACCATGCTCCGCTAGAATAGGACCCACACTCTCTGTCGTTAAGAATGGAAATGGGTAACCCGCTCGCATCACTTCTTCGACGAAGATAAATTGCTCAAGTGGAGTCAATCCTTTTCCTCCCCACTTTTCATCCCATCCCATTCCTATCCAACCATCACGACCCATCTGCTTTAATGCAGTTCGCCAAAGAGGCCCTCCTCCTTCACCAAGATCACGTTCACATTCCTCTTTAAGCGCTGGAGTCATCATCTCAGAAAAATATTCTCTGAGTTCTTTCTTCAATTTTACTTGCTCTGTATTGAATTGAATTTTCACTAAGCGGCTCTCTTTTTAATCTTTTAGATCACTCAACAACTGTCGCCAAATATTATCCGATACATTGTAAGGTGCATACAAACCAATACGGTCAGCGTAGCCACCATGCCTATTAATTAATTTTGAGGCCAAATCACTAGGCTCGCCCTCGACACAAAATGCTTCGAGAAAACCTTCATCGATCGCTTCTCCAAGCTCATTCCACTTACCTTTTTTCGAAAGTTGATTGAGCTCAGGCTGCAGCGCGCCATACCCAATGGAATCCATAGGCGCCAAATAAGCCGGAGTGGAGCCGTAAAACCCTAATAATTTTTTAACACTGTCTCTGGCATCATTCATTTCTTCCTCCGATTCACCAGTGATCACAATAGCGTGGACATTCAAAGAAATATCAGATCGATCACGATCAGATTTTTCGATACCCAAATCCAAGGCAGGGAGTGTATTTTCTCTCACAAAAGATTCGTTGTTAAACGGATGCACTATCAAACCATCGGCGACTTCTCCTGCCACCTCGGTCATTTTTGGGCCCAAGGCACCCATCGTTATCGAAGGAACACCAAACTCATTTTCCCCAGGATTAAACATTGGGGTCATCAGAGTATGTCTATAGAATTCACCTTGGTAGTCAAGTCTGGAACCTTCTTGCCAGCATTTGAAGATCGACTTCAATGCCTGAATATAGTCACGCATACGTGAAGCTGGCGGATGAAAATCTGTTCCAAATCTCTTTTCGATATGGGTTTTTATTTGTGAACCTAATCCAAGCGTGAATTTCCCACGTGAAAATTTTTGCAAGTCCCACGCCTGATATGCGGTATGCATTGGGTTCCTTGGAAACGCAATCGCTACTGCCGTCGCAATATCTAAAAGCGGAGCATGCTCTGTGGCCAAAGCCAAAGGCAAAAAAGGATCCCAGCTTCCTTCCAAAGTATATAAGCCGTCAAAGCCAAGATCTTGGATTCTTTTCGCTTCCTTTGCTGCGTCGGGGAGATTGGCATAAAAGGGTGCATCGATCTTCAAATTATACTCCCTATTATTTTTCCCTTTCATTTATCGTTGCTGTCAAAGCCAATTTATTGACTAGCAAAATTTCTTCCCTATATGATCATGCAAATGCATTCTCTCGTAAATACTTTTGTTGCCCAGCATTAATTGCTATAAAGATCTAACTTCAACTTGCCGGCAATAATTATGAAAATAGGAATCTGTTTACCATACATGAAACCAGGATTATCGCGAGATGATTTATTGACCTGGTTTAAAATCATAGATGACGGCCCATTTGAAAGCCTTTCCTGTGGAGAAAGAGTTCACGGTCCTACTTTCGACATGCGCTTATTACTCAGTGCTGCGGCAGCCGCAACCACAAGAGTTGAGATCACGCCAACACTCTATGTTCTGCCAATGCATAATGCCGTGCGCGTTGCAAAGGAGATTGCTAGCCTAAATGTCATTTCAGGAGGCAGAGTCAAAAAGGTCGTTTTGGGGTATGGAGGCAGACCTCAAGACTATGAAGCGGTAGGGGCAGCATACAACGGTCGTTACCAACGGATGGATCATCAGGTGCAAACACTAAAACAGGTGTGGTCAGGCCAAGAAATCATAGAAGGTGCCGGATCTATCGGTCCCGATCTCGCTCCAGAAGAACACCCACTACTTTTGACCGGAGCCATCGGCCCTAAGAGTATAAGCAGAGGCGGAGGTTGGGCAGATGGATTATATGCGTGGTCTGGAAATGGAGAGGCACAAGAACTAGCCACTGCCTTTTCCCTGATGGAAGAGGCATTTGAAAAAAATGAGCGAAGTCAAAAACCTTATAGGCTTGGAGGCTTCTGGTGCACTTTAGCCGACAGTGGTCAGCAAAAACTCTTCGATTACGTTTTTGAATATCTCTCTATCGCCGGACAAGAAATTGCTCAGATGATGGCAGAATCAGTATCAAGAAGCTCAGAACAGGCCATTTTAGACGCTCTAGATAATGCGGAATCGGCCGAGTGCGACGAAGTGTTTCTTGTCCCAGCAACAGCTGAAATCCAAGAAATTGAGCGTTTATCAAATCTCGTGATACGCCGCTAGGCGTAACTCGTCGAAGACTTTGACCAGAAGCAAAAACCTGATAGGGTGCGCTCCTCATCATAATTGAAAAGACATTGAAACCATGACTAAGAGCTTTTATCCACCTATTCGAACCCTTATGGGTCCAGGACCTTCTGACGTTTCACCACGTGTTCTTGCTGCTATGGGCAGACCCACTATCGGTCACCTTGATCCTTTATTTGTTGAACTCATGGACGAAATCAAGCAATTGCTTCAGTATGCTCTAAAAACAAAGAACGAACTGACACTTCCAATCTCTGCACCGGGATCGGCTGGCATGGAAGCAGCGTTTGCAAATTTGGTCTCTCCAGGTGATACGGTCATAGTGTGTCAAAACGGGGTATTTGGCGGACGAATGAAGGAGAATGTGGAGCGATGTGGCGCGAACCCTGTCATGATTCAAGACTCATGGGGGAAGCCAGTTGACCCAGAAAAAGTGTCAGAGGCATTTGACTCGCATCCTGAGGCATCAGTACTAGCATTTGTTCATTCGGAAACTTCTACTGGAGCACGAAGCGATGCAAAGACACTTTGCCAAATCGCCTTTGAGCATGGCGCATTTTCCATAGTAGATGCGGTTACCACACTCGGAGGAATCGAACTCGATACCGACAATTGGAAAGCCGATGTGGTTTACTCGGGGAGCCAGAAATGCCTTTCCTGCGTACCAGGTTTATCTCCCATAACGTTTAGTAAAAGAGCCGCTGAACGAATAAATAACCGCACGAGTAAAAGTCACAGCTGGTTTTTAGACATGCAACTAATAATGAGCTATTGGGGAGAAGGAAAGAAACGTGCCTACCATCACACGGCACCAGTCAACGCCCTTTATGGACTCCACGAATCACTACTGATATTAAAAGAAGAGGGCTTGGAAACATCATTCTCTAGACATCGGACAAACCATGAAGCTCTAGTAGCAGGGCTAGAAGCTATGGGATTGGAGATGGCAGTAGATCAAGATTTTAGGCTACCACAACTGAATTCCGTTTATATACCCAATGGTATTGACGACGGAAAAACGCGGAATGAACTGCTAAATGACTTCAATCTGGAAATTGGTGCTGGCCTAGGTGAGCTTGCTGGAAAAACCTGGCGCATCGGATTAATGGGCCACTCTAGTACAAGACGAAATGTAATCACCTGCTTAGCCTCATTGGAGGCGGTGATGGCAAAACAGGGTTACGACCTTGTGCCTGGAGCAGCAATCGATGCGGCTAAATCAGTACTAGATGCTTAGCCCTTAGCTATTCGTTTCTAATTGAGATTCTCTTAATCATTGCCCTTGATCATCGACCAAAATCTGGACTTTTTTTCATCGGTTAGATTACGCGATGTCCAATATGTAACATGCTCATGAGAATTTGCATCTTCATTTAAGGAGATACCCCATAAAGCGTCAACTTCATTAGGTATATGAGAGTATCGAACATCGATTATTTTATTTTTAGAATCAGGATCACCTGCGATATAACCATTACTAAACCATTCAAAACGCTCTACATCCTTACTCTGCTGAGTATGAGATTCTAACCATGGTAAATCTCTCTTAATATTCAATTTAGATATTTTTTCACCTTCATACAAAATCTCTTTGTCCCACCAAATACGAACTGCATCCACATAAAAATCAGAATCAGTTGAATAGATAGTCTTCCATACAAGAATATTTCCAAAACTTGGTTTCGCTTCCACCTTAATTGACTTGTGTCCGCGATACTCTGCCAACCGATTGGCAATCTCGACCGCACCATCTCTTTGTACCAATCCTAGCGAGAGATAAACAAGCACCCATACCAAAGCTAAATAAGCATACTGATTTGTATTTTTAGCAAGACCCAACAGAACAAACACAACTATTGGCAGGGTAAAAACAGGATCTATGACGGATACTAGATTCCATGCAATTCTTTCCTCACTAAAAGGCCACCACAAAAGCGTCCCATAGGTAGTGCAGGCATCAAGTAATGCGTGGGTGGAATAGCCAGCGGTACAGTAAAAATAGACCCTTAAAAACGAAATATCATTGCGGCGTCTAATGAGAAAGTAGAGTGGCAAACTGCACAACGCACCACCCAAAGGAATAAACAGAATTGAATGTGTAAACTGACGATGATATTCAAGGAAGAGTAGCGGATCAAAATCTGATCGGATTACAATATCCAGATCCGCCGCCATACCACTTAGGAAGCCGAGCATTGTAGCCAAAGCTACGTGCTTTTCTCGAGAGAGGGCCTGTGGCAACGCCGCACCGATAATACCTTGTGAAAGTGGATCCATATTTAAATTGAAACTACCATTCTTTTTCCAGTCTTTACGCCTTAATAAAACCGAATAGTTTCCCGGCAATCTTTCTCAACTGAATCTCATCCGAACCTTCAGTAATTCGATATCGACGGTGATGTCTATAGTGATGCTCGAATTGCTTGTATCGAGAATAACCGATCCCACCGTGCACTTGCATAGCGTAGTCAGCCGCATCGCATGCTAGTGTATTAGCCCGATAGTTACACATAGCTACTTTCGCAGATAACAGCTTTGCCACTTCTATCTTTGACAATCGATCCATCTCCCCCGCTACGGCCATGGTCAGAGCCTTTATCATCTCATAGTCGATACTTAACTCAGCCACTTTGAATTGAATAGACTGATTCATAGAAAGGGGTTTTCCAAAAGTTATCCGTTCGTTCGCATAGTTCACCGAAGCTTGGATGCAAAAACGTGCCGTTCCCAGACTAGAGGCCGCCTGACGTATTCTGTTTTCGTGAACAAAGTGCTGAGCTACATCAAGGCCTCTATCGACTTCTCCTAGTATTGCACTATCCGGCAACCAGACATCTTTTAAAGATACCCTTGGGTGATCTGTAGGCATATTGAAGGTCCATAGCCATTCATCAATATGGAATCCAGCAGTATCAATCGGCATAACAAAACAGCTTATTCCAACAGGATCACCGTACTTACCACTAGTGCGTGCAAAAATAAGAAGATGGGTAGCTCGATGCGCACCCGTGGTCCACATTTTTTCACCATTGATCAACCAACCTGATTCGCGGTTACGATCAGATCGATGGGCC
Source organism: uncultured Halieaceae bacterium (assembly GCA_913051825.1). Taxonomy (GTDB): domain Bacteria; phylum Pseudomonadota; class Gammaproteobacteria; order Pseudomonadales; family Halieaceae; genus CABYJX01. The sequence goes on along the minus strand of CAJXCR010000004.1, from coordinate 19,975 downwards.
TCGGTTTTCATCCATGTTGCATCCGAACCATGCTCTGGTTCTGTCAAACCAAATCCAACTGCAACCTTCTCTTGTATACTGCCCTTAATGAAGATATCTCGCTGAACATCATTACCAAAATCTCGAAAAAGCAGCGTAGTCGGAAAGTTTCCAACTATGGAGTGCTCGTTCTGAAGATCACAATGCAAGCCAATACCTTTAGCAGCCAAATGTTCTCTAACTACCGCCATCTCTAAATTAGTTGCATCCCCTCCACCAAATTCTTTTGGCAATGCAAAATCGAGAAAACCCGCATCGCGTGCCAAAGTTCGGGCCTTAGCTAATAAATCTTCCCATTCCTTTTGAGGTAAGCCATGATCTTCCCAATTTGTACGTTCATATTCGCGGCGGTGGTTAAAAAAGCGCTCATTCCCTTCACTCTCCTCGATTGGTTTGAGTGTCTTTTCGATAAACTCATCAAGATTATCCAGAAGTTTCTTAAGGCTTGAGGGTGAAGTTTCCTGACTCATTCTTGCAAACCTCGCTTCTCCCAACGATCTTGAGCCAAGACCAAACCAGAATATCTAGGATTATCTATTTCCAAAGAGCGCATTGTGCGTTTTCGTAGATATTCCAGTAAATCATCATCAACCTGAATAATTCCATCTCTCAATGCTCGCGCCAAGGTGGTCGATAGCGGCTCTCCTTTATTTTGAAGCGACAATGTCCGAATAATTTCTTCATCGAGTTTGTCAATATATCCTCTCAATTCTATTTCTCGAGAAACTATTGCTAGGTTGTTAGCAGCTACTCGAGTGCTATACGCCAAGAAACCTTCTTGATTCGGGAGCACCGATTCCAAAAGAAAATTGCGAGTTGCTTCTAACAGCTCCGCTGCGCTCGTTCCATTCATTTGCACCTCCATCGATGATTAAAAATACTATTACATTTTTCCCTCTAGCAGCAGCAATAGATCTATCTCGGATTCTGAAAGACGACGCCCCACAGCGGCTCTCTCGATACTAGTATCTGCTCTGGTCCGATATAAATCGAGCATAGTAAGACAAGCCATAGCCCAATTCATCGCACAATAAATTTCCCAATGTTGTACCTCTTCCACGGTGGGTGCCCACCCAGCTTCTGTTCTGTATCCATCGAGTAACTCATCATATTGACCGAACCCACCCACAGGCTGATCATGGTTTCCGAACCGCCACACATTTCCGCAGAGATAACCAAGATCCTCCACTGGATTACCAATATGTGCCAGCTCCCAATCCAGAATGGCAACAATACCATTCGTATCAACTAACATGTTTCCATTGCGAAAATCACCATGCACTAATGTTTTACCACGAGCAGCAGGCAAATTGTCTCGTAACCAATTCAGAGTCAGCTGATGGACTGGTGACACATTGTTATAATTATCTAGTTTAGCCTGCATCGTTTCGTTAATATCAATTTCGCTCATATTTTTAACCGATCCAGGAATTTTTTCTAATGGAATGCTATGAATTTTTGCAAGGACTTTACCGCACTCAAACGCTAGCAACTCGCGAGTCTTGTTTAGATCAGGATCTTTCAAAATTCTTTTAGGTAAAGCTAACCCTGGCTCTCGGCTCATTAGAAATCCAATCCCTAGCGCATCCGAGGGACATAAGACATGAACTATTTGAGGCACCGCTACACCGTGACCAGCTGCGATGGTAATTAATTCTGCTTCAGTAGCTAGATCAATATTCCCAACCTGGTTTAAGTCGTTCTTTCCACCAGGCATTCTGCGCAAAATGATGGGATGGGAGGTGTTATCTAAGACTGCATCCATGGACCATATCTCCATATTTGCACCTCCCGACAATCTTGAAAAATCAACTAATTCTATTTCGCCCTCATAGATAGTCGATAGTAACTCTACAAGCGCTTGGCTCAAGTCGTCGTGTATTAACCGTGTACTCCTACTCATCGAAATTATTTAATTATCAAAATTTAAACAAATTAGCTTTCAAACCCGGGGTCACTTCGCCCTTGAGTCCAACAACATCCTCGCCTATCAGGCTATCCAAAATAGTTTGCTCCTCCGATGTTAGTGCTAAAAAACGTCTTCCTGAATCTAGTCGACCCAATATAATACCTCTACTAGGATGTCCATCTCTAAACCTTAGAGCCATTCCTTCCACAATACCTGGGCCACTTGGCTCAAAATCCAATTCCGGATGAGGCTGAGAATCAATAAGAGCCTGTAAGTCCGGGATATGAGCTCTAGACCAGCGTTTGGTTGGAGGTTCAGTCGAATAGATTCCCACGGCATGCTTCGTTAAAAATCCGCCATTCGCCGTAATAAGGGCATGTCCAGAAGTACCATTACTAACCTTATCAAAAAAAGTCGCAATAGGATGCAAGGAGTAGTTGTTTCCAGGACCTCCAAACTGAGTCAGACCACCAGTGAGGGTAAGTCCACGCGGATCATTGACATCGAGACCAAGTTCATCTGCAGCAACCTGAACGGCCGATGGAAAACAACTGTAGATATCGAAATACTCAATTTCATCAATGCTAATCTCGCTCATTGAAAAACTGTGCTCTGCGGCAAGACGAATCGCTGGTGAACTGTAGAAATTATTCCTCTCGCTAAAATACCAGGTATCGTTGACTTCAGCTCCACCTCGCAAAAAAACCATCTCCTGATCGGAGATTCCCATTTTTCTAGCATGACCGACCGTAGTCATTAACACCGCTGCTGCCATATCCACTGATAAAATTGAATTCATAGCTCGCGTGTAAGGATAGGTGATCATCCGATTGCCTCCTTCCGTATCCAGCACTTCAGAGGGAGTCAAAAAAGATTGCCGCCATGCAAATGGATTTTTCGCAGCCACCTCGCTAAATCGACTGACAATACCGCCCATTACCTGCTGGTGTTGCTCAAGATTAAAACCATTTCTATGACGCAAAGCAGTCTCGACTACCGGATACGCATTAATGGGAGCATATACACCATGAGTTCTTTCCGTGTCGTAACTAGGATCACGCCTGACATCAAGCGCAGTAGGAAACTCTTCATCACCAGGAGACCAATTAGTGAGAGCAGTACCTTCTCGAAGCGCCTTCCTTAAAGTAGCCAAGAGTTCCCCGCCGATAATTATAGCGGCCTCAGATTCTCCTGCCGCCAGCCGATCGGCGGCACGATTAATAAATTCCTGAGGTAAACTTCCTCCCATATCAGCAGAAAATGTACTGAAATTCTTGATCCCGAAGCGGCTGCCCAGTTGTATGCCTGGATTTCTAGGCATTAACTCATTGAGCTCTGGCATATAAGCGGCTAGAGAAGGCACCACATAAATCGAATCCACCAGATTTACTAACTCCTTCTTACAAGCAGTATCCAGCGCCTGCTCAAGCACCGATTCAAAAGCGTCGACAAGGTTTCGAGATGGATCAAGATCCCTAAATGTCTCCTGGGCCGCACCGACTAGAACAGGAATGCTCTCATGAATTTCTGACATAATTTTTCCCTATAACTCTATATCTAAATTTCATCTGAAGAGATGTCTGTAGCATGATAAACTAGAAGAAAGTCCGATATCGACTATTTGTCTCCTCATGAATCAACGAATAACATTGATCACCGTAACTACTATCTTATTTTTTCGGTATCCTCTTATAGGAACAAAACTCTATGTATACCTTTAGCGAAAAATCACTCTCGTATCAAAATCAATTGAAAAAATTCATGGATGACTATATCTATCCAAACGAAGAATTTTATTCCCAGCAACTTGCCAAGGCACAAAATCGTTTCTCCACTCTCCCTCTAGTTGATGAACTAAAAGCAAAAGCACAGGAACAGGAGCTTTGGAATCTTTTTGTTCCACCAGCTCTTTCGGAGTTCTGCAATCATGATGGGCTGACTAACTTTGAATACGCACCACTTGCCGAAATAATGGGTCGAGTACTCTGGTCACCCGAAATTTTCAACTGCAATGCGCCTGATACTGGAAACATGGAAGTATTCATGAAATATGGAAGTCCAGAACATCAAGAAAAATGGCTAAAACCTTTACTAGCAGGGGAAATTAGATCTTCCTACGCCATGACTGAACCACAAGTGGCTTCAAGTGACGCCACCAATGTGGAACTTAACATTCAACGCGACGGTGACAGCTGGCTGCTTAATGGAAGAAAATGGTTTATCACCGGAGCGATGTATGAACGTACAAAAATATTTATAGTAATGGGCAAGAGCGATCCAGAAAATTCAAATCGACATCTCCAACAAAGTCAGATCCTGGTCCCGAAAGAGACACCTGGCCTACAAATCATTCGTCCACTAACCACGTTAGGCTATGACGATGCTCCATTCGGCCATGCAGAACTGAGATTTGATAATGTTCGAGTCCCTGTTGCCAACATCTTGTTAGGTGAAGGCCGTGGTTTTGAAATCGCACAAGGAAGACTGGGACCAGGTCGTATGCATCATTGCATGCGGCTGATCGGCGCCACTCAGCGAGCATTGGAAATCACCTGTACGAGAGTTAGTGAACGACGAACCTTTGGTCGAGAGCTTAGCCAGCACCAATCAGTCAGAGAAGCGATTGCTACTAGCTTCGCTGAAATTGAAATGATGCGACTTTTAGTACTAAAGTCTTGTCATAAAATGGACGAAGTTGGAGCTCAGGAAGCTCGCGACATGATTGCGGCAAGCAAGATAAGAATCCCCATCATGGCCCAAACAATTCTAGACCGATGCATGCAAATGCACGGCGCTGGAGGTTTAACTTCAGATTACTTTATGGCCGAGGCATTCAACTATGCGAGATGGTGCCGTCAGGCCGACGGGCCAGACGAAGTACACCAAATGGCACTTGGCAAACAAATCATTCTGAAGTTTTCAGAATAGAAGTGGCAAGCCTTTAAAAAATCTCCTCAAGGAAATTTGTTAGCGCTAACCAAGAGCGACGATCAGAATCAGCATCATAGACTGTTCCGAAATCCCGATCATTTGCCGCTGGATTAGTAAAGGAGTGAAGTGCATTCCCATAAGCATATAGCTGCCAATCCGCTCCAGCTTTTGTCATCTCTTCTCCCAAAGCTACCACCGATTCGGGCAACGCCATAGGATCTTGATAGCCGTGCAAACACAAAACCTTGGTGCTAATTGGCTTCACCTCATCGTTTGGCGGGGTGAATAATCCATGAAAAGAAACTACTCCAGACACATCACTACCACGACGCGCAAGATCCAGCACACACAAGCCTCCAAAACAATATCCCATTGCCGCAATTTTTGACGAATCAACCTGCGATTGGTCACGTAAAGTCTCGATCGCCCTCTCTATTCGCCTGCCAAGAAGATCCCTATCTGCCAATAGCGGTGTCATAAGAGCTTCGTTTTCCTCAGGATTGCTGCCTTGCTTTCCTTCACCATACATATCTATGGCAAACCCTACGAACCCCATCTCAGCAAGGACCAATGCTTTACTTTCCTCAAATTCACCTCGACCACCCCAAGCATGAGAAACCGCTATAGCGGGAGCGGTTTCTATAGAATCATCCCACGCTAAATATCCTTCTAATCTGACTCCGTCACAATCATAGTTTAGTAGTTTAGTTTGAATAGCCACTTCTAATCCTCCATCACACTGTCTAGTCGCTCAACTATCGTCGCATTTGCGGTTCCACCACCCTCACATATAGCCAGAAGACCATAGCGTTTCCCACTACGGTGCAGCTCATGAATCAACGTAGTCATAAGTTTTGCACCAGTACCACCTAGCGGGTGACCTAATGCCTGTGCGCCACCATTAACGTTTAACTTTTGTTTATCTGCGCCTAACGCTTTTGCCCAAGCTAACGGTACCGATCCAAATGCTTCATTGACCTCAAATAGATCGATATCATTTAGATCCATATTTGCTTTTTCTAGGACCTTCTTGGTTGCTGGAATCGGACCCTCAAGCATAATAACAGGATCCGATCCAATAACACTCATAGCGATCACTTTCGCCATCGGTTTCAATCCAAATTTGCGACACGCATCTGCATTTGCAAGCATAACTGCTGACGCTCCATCACAAATTTGGGATGCATTTGCGGCACTTAAAGCACCACCCTCGGTCATTGGTTGGAGCCCTGATATCGCACCTATCGTGGCATCCATACGAATACCTTCGTCCTGACGATGAAGCTCTAATGTGCCATCCTCGAGCTCAACTTCTATAGGAACAATCTGATCATCAAAACGACCTTCTTCTACCGCCCGCTTCGCACGGAGATGACTCTCCAGTGCAAATTCATTGAGTTCTTCTTTAGACAACTGATACTTTTCTACCAGCATCTCTGCTCCCGCAAACTGATTAAACTGGACCCCTGGATAACGTTCACTTATACGTTCACCATAAGGCAATCCATGTTCTGCTTTATAACCATCAATAATACTCGCCCCTATCGGCACCTGACTCATGCTCTCCACGCCACCAGCTATAACAACATCTTGTGTGCCTGACATCACCGCCTGAGCCGCAAAATGAATTGCTTGCTGACCAGATCCACATTGCCGATCAACGGTAGTTCCAGGAACAGATTCTCCTAAAACGGAAGCTAAGCAAACATTGCGTCCAATATTACTTGACTGAGCTCCGACCTGAGAAACGCAACCAAATATTAAATCGTCGATATTTTCGATCGAACAATCAACATTTTCTACCAAAGCATCAATGACCTTAGCACCTAAGTCTATGGGATGAACTTTTGAAAGTTTTCCATTTTTTCTTCCGCCAGCACTGCGGAGGGCTCCTACAATATACGCATCAGTCATAAAAGATCCTCGATCAACTTCAAGTAAATTAAATATTAAAAGCGGCTAGACTAATACAAAATCTAGCTAGTGTAGAGAAAAATTAAATTATTCCATTATTAATTGTGAAATAAGAGATCCACTATTTCTAGACTGTCTTTTCGATGTAAGCTTCAGGATCTAAACGGTTCATTTCTAGCTCGATCCAATCTTCTATCTCAGCCATTAGTTCATCAGGGTTGCGATCTTTAGAAGAAATCGGCCTACCAAAAGAGACATCGATAACTCCCGGACGCAACCAAAAAGATCGTCTAGGCCAGCATCGGCCAGACGTTACCGCAACTGGAATAACGCTAGCACCCGTTAACACTGCCAACCGAGTTGCTCCTGTTTTGTATCTACCCTTTGAGCCTCTCTCCGTCCTAGTTCCTTCAGGAAACATAATCACCCAACTCCCTGAATCCATAACCGGACCCCCAAGTTCTGCTACGCGACCCCAGGCTTCCGAACGACGGCTTCGATCAATATGCATCCTTTGAACACAACCTAAAGCCCAACCAAAAATTGGTATCCAGAGTAACTCTCTTTTGAAAACATAGGATGTTGGATGAGGAAGTATTCCTGGGAAAAAAAATGTTTCCCAGGCCGATTGATGTTTAGAGCACAAGATGATTCGTTGATTGTCATCACTAGGAGGAAGATATTCTTCGCCATGAAGTTTGTATTTGACTCCTCCCACATACCGAGCAGCCAAAATTACTCCGCGTAAATAAGGAATTGCAAACCACCACCAAAGCTTATCGGAACGCAAAAATGGAGCACTAAGCACAAGACCAAGACCCAATGGTATGACACTTAATACCATCCAGAAAAAAATCAAGACCGAACGTACTACCGTCATTTAGTTCTCCGTTTGGCTGATTTTATCTTAAATCAGTTTGCGACTAATAGAAGAATGGAAAAAGGTAACGATACAAAGTACCTATTCGAAAGTCTACTTGCGGCAAAAACCGCGCTATAATGAGGCCAAATAGTGGATGACGGATTTCTTAGTCATTAATAGACCAAAATCAAAATCAGAGATTCGGCGGCACCTTAAGAAGCAAACGTTGAACTTTATTGCTGGAGGTGGAGAGGTCGAAATCATACCAAGAGGAAGTAGCGCTCACGATATTGGTGAAGAGCCCGTATGGCTGAAAAACCGCGTATTTGTAGATCCAGCAACTAAAAGAACGCCTATTCCTGAAGTAATTAAAGCGATGGAAGAGCGGCGTCTTTTAATGAGAAAGAATAAATCCGAAAAAAAGTTTTGTAATACGAGATCCAAGCAAAAAATAATATATGATGACTTTGGAGAACCACTTCGAAAGATCTGGATCGATGAGTGATTCTTCCGACCAATTAGTCACTACCAAAGAAGCTTTTTGCGCGCCAGAAATGTCTCGCTATTCAAAGATAGCTGACCGATGGATACTTCCAGGAATAATTGATTTTACTCGGTTTGGATACTGGAGAAATAAAAAACGCTGGAAGAAGATCACTGGCAATCAAAGCAATAAACACATCTTAATCACTGGCGCTAGAACAGGATTAGGACTCTGTGCAGCTAAGGAGCTGGCAAAACTTGGCGCGGAACTAACTCTTGTAGTTCGAAAAGCTGAAGACATCACACCTTTAGTGGACAAGTTGAAAACAGTTAGTGGCAATAAAAACGTAACTGCGGAAGTCGCGGACCTAAGCTTAATTGGTGATGTAAAATCTCTTACGGATCGTCTGGTAAGAAAAAACAAAAAAATTGATGTCTTAATTAATAATGCTGGGGCACTAATAAACCCAAGGCTTGAGACTAAGGAAAATCTAGAACAAAGTTTCGCGCTTCTTTTATTGAGCCCATATCGACTTACCTTGGGTCTCAAACCACTTCTAAACCAGTCAGAACAACCTCGAATCATAAATGTAGTCTCTGGTGGAATGTATACACAAAAACTATGCGTGAACGAATTAATTATGCCGAAGGAGAAATATTCTGGAAGCGTTGCATATGCTCGAGCAAAGCGTGGCCTAATGATCGTGACTGAATCTTGGGCAGATGCCTGGAAAGAAGATGGATTTGTCGTAAATGCTATGCATCCAGGTTGGGCGGATACACCAGGCGTTCAGAACTCTCTGCCAACTTTTCGAAAAATCACTAAGCAATTTCTACGAACTCCAGAACAGGGAGCAGACACTATTGTCTGGTTAGCCGCTGCATCCGAAGCGGGACGAATTAGCGGAAAACTATTTCTCGATAGGGAACCAAGAACGACATACCTGATTAAATCGACAGTCGAGACAAAAAAAGAGAGACTTCGGTTGTTAGACTTTCTTGATAAATTTTAAAACTGGGGAAATAAATTGAAAAATAGCATTAGACCCTTTCAGATAAATATACCTGAGAACGAACTAAATCAACTATCAGAACGTTTAAAGAATACACGTTGGCCAGATGCTGAAACTGTCTCCAGTTGGGATCAAGGTATCCCGCTTGACTATGCGAAATCATTGACCAATTACTGGATAAATGAATATGACTGGCGACGTTGTGAAAAAATGCTAAATCAATGGCCAAATTATATGACTTCTATCGACGATTTAGACATTCATTTTATCCATAAACCTAGTCCGCACCCAGATGCATTACCAATAATAATTTCCCATGGCTGGCCTGGCTCTGTTATAGAATTCTGTAAAGTTATTGACGCACTTACAGAACCTGAAAAACATGGTGGCGATGCAAAAGATGCTTTTAGTGTGGTCGTCCCCTCTCTGCCTGGTTACGGATTTTCGGATAAACCTAATAATCCAGGAACCTCCGTCGAAAAGATCGGACGGATGTGGGGTCAACTCATGAAAAGAATTGGCTACAAAGAATATGTAGCCCAAGGGGGGGACTGGGGCGCCATAATCTCCCAAAGTATGGCTATAACAGAAGTCGGAGATTGCAAGGCGATTCATCTCAATATGCCAATTGTGATGCCTGACCCGGAGACTATGAATGAGTTATCTGAAAAGGAGCAGTCCGCCCTGGCTGCAATGAACTATTATAATGAGTGGGATTCGGGCTACTCTAAACAACAGTCCACCAGGCCTCAGACAGTTGCATATGGCCTTTCTGATTCGCCAGTTGGCCAAATGTCTTGGATAATTGAAAAATTCTATTCATGGACAGATTGTGTACAAGAAGGAGAAAAAAAATTAGAGAGCGTCCTTACGAAAGACGAACTACTGGATAACGTAATGATTTTCTGGCTTACCAACTCCTCAGCTAGTTCTGCGAGGTTATACTGGGAAAGTTTCAACAATCCAAATTTCGATCCTATCAATACCCCTACTGGATGCTCTCAGTTTCCGAAAGAAATTTTTCAATGCAGTAGACGCTGGGCGGAAAAACGATTTAGCAATCTAATTTATTGGAATGAATTAGATCGTGGCGGACATTTCGCCGCATTTGAAAGGCCTGACACTTTCGTAGAAGAATTGCGAAACTGTTTTCGCTCTATTCGACTAAGCTAAATGAATTTACCTCTATGAATGACAAAACTAAAATCTTAGGAAGTTTCGCTAATCCATTTGCTAGCTCGGAAATTACCGAACCAATTTCTGATCATTGGAAGCTACGCAGGCGGATGGCGGCCGCTGTCCATGCAATCACTGAAACACTGGTTACCTGCATCCCAAGCAACGAAGAGCTTGAAGAAATGGCAAAAACGCTAGAAAAGATAAATTCGGTACTCGAAACTTCTGAACGGAAATTTGGCTTGCTAGAGTTCGTCGCCGACGGAAACCACGGTGGTCATGGTGAAATGAATCATGAACATAATGCAATTGGAGGATTTTCTAATCCACTATCTCCAGGTATTAACATCTGGGTAGAAGGCACTAAAGCATTTGGCACCACAGAGTGCGGATTTGCTTATGAAGGTCCACCTGGCCACATACATGGGGGCTATGTTGCCGCAATTCTTGATCAATTCCTGGGCATGGCTCAAGTAGCTGGAGGTAATCCAGGCATGACTGGTAAACTTGAAATAAGGTATCTTAAACCCACTCCTTTGAATACTAAACTACAGCTCGAAGCAGAAGTCTCTAGAATAGATGATCGAAAAACACGAGTGAGCGGTCAGATCTTTGCTAACAACAACACCACCGCTAAAGCTGAAGGACTATTCATTCGTCCAACTCATTTCAATCTACAGGACCTCTCATTGAAATTTGAAAATTAGCTTTAGAAAATTATTTTGATGGAATCGCTAATCTTTTTCTTTTTAATCTTATCTTTAAAATACTATGCTGCAACGGGCCCAATCAAAATATCCGCTAGCCGGGCTCGATGCCAACTTGCATCACCAAATAACATCTGACTGTGCTTCTGCCTCTTGAAATAAATATGGACATAACACTCCCAGGTAAAGCCTATCCCACCGTGACTCTGAACAGAACGCCCCGATGCGAATCCAGCTAGGTCGCTGGCAGAAGCTTTAAGCATATGAGCAAGTTGTGTTGCTTTTTCAGGAGAAGCGCTAATGGAATTTGCCATGGAATAAAGCAATGATCGAGTTTCGTCTACTTTGATCATCACATCCACTAAAGGATGCTTTATTGCTTGGAAAAATCCCAGCGCTTTGTCGAACTGCTTACGGGCATTGACATACTCAACCGTTGTTTGCAACTGCCACTCTGCAGCACCAGCGATATCAGCCGAGACAAGCATCCATATCTTCGGCATAGCCTCAACTAAAGCCGATAATCCCTTAAATGAAATGGGCTTTGCCTCTACGGCTTCAAAAGACACACGCCCTTGATCTCTTGTCAAATCAACGATCGTATCAAGATCTATATTCACACCATTCGATTTTTTGTCCACCCAAAACAATAATATCTCTGAATCACTATGCGCACTTACTAAGATTTTTTGAACTTTATCCACATCTTGAACGTAGTATGAAGTCCCTGACAATTTACCATTATTGTAAGTCACTTCTGTGGAAGCCAAATCCCAGGCATCTCTCGATCCAGAGATTGCAAGAGTAGCAGCCTCACCGGAACAAATATCTGCTAGAGGCTCTATGGCTTCTGCGGCAGCTAGCACGTAGGTAGTTGCTAATGTAGAGAGCATCGGAGAAGGAATTGCCGCTCGACCACACTCCTCCATGAGCCCCGCTACCGCCACTGCCGGCATGCCCAATCCACCAGCAGACTCTGGAACAGCAACCATAGACCAACCTAAATCTATCATTTCCTGCCAAAGTTCTTCTGACCAATTACTCCGCGGAGCTCTGCCAAGTGTAGGATCATTTGCGACCAATTCATGAAGCTTATCTACTGGCAATTTTTCAGAAAAAAACTTTCTAGCAGAATCCTTCAATAAGGCTGCATCTTGATCAAATCCATATGTGTTATTACTCACGTCGATCTCCTTATTTAGATTTTGCCAGCCCAAGTACCCTCTCGCCTAAGATATTACGCTGAACCTCACTTGTCCCCGCAGCTATTGTCATACCATAAGAATTCAAATATGCCAGAGGCCACTGCCCTCCTGCCGGTGCATTTTCGTCTCCTACATATAAAGAGGAAGCCGCTCCCTCTATGTCCATTGCCAGAGACGCAATTTCCTGAGCGATCTCACTAGAGAGAAGCTTATTCTGAAGAGGGATTCGCATTGGATGATCTAGTAATTCGGGCACTCTTCCCCTTCTCTGATTCTCTGACAGTCCTTGTTCTCGAATTATGCAGTTCATTATGCGATCGCGAATAATCGGATCATCGGCTACTCGTTTCCCATTTCTGGTTACCTCTTTCGCCAAACTAATCAAACTAATAGCATTTGAGGTGTGTGCAGATTTGCTCTTAAGACCTCCTGCTCTGGGAGTATGAAGATCCCCCGCTCCTCGCTCATGAAGCAATGTTGTCATCGCGACCTGCCACCCTCGCCCCAGCTCATCCAATCGATAAGAATCGTCGATTTCTAAGTTTTCAAATATCACTTCATTAAATCCTGTTTCACCCGTTATCTTTATTAATGGTTTTACAGTGACGCCATTTCCAAGTGCGGATTTTATTGGCACAACGAAATAGGATAAGCCGTCATATTTATGAGATTTATCTGTCCTTAGCAAAATAATCATCCATTCGGCGAAATGAGCGAGAGAAGTCCACACTTTATGTCCATTTACAATCCATTTTCCTCCTGATTTTTTAGCAAATGTTTGAACACTGGCCAAATCAGAACCTGCTCCAGGCTCACTAAAACCCTGGCACCAGATGTCTTCGCCAGAAAATAGTTTTGGTAATAACCGCTGTTTCAAGGCATCTTGTCCATGATAAAAAACTGTGGGTGCAGCCATCCCAAGACCAATCACATTAGGGAAGTATGGCGTTTTAGCTCGCAGCATTTCATCATTTGCTATGCGCTGGCAATCCTTTCGCCCGCTACCACCGACTTGCTCTGGATAATCGCAGCCGACAAGACCGGCATCGTATGCGGACTTCTGCCATTGCTGCAAATAATTCATTTGCTCATTGGTCATTATTTCTAGAGGCGATTGAGGTAATCTCACACCGGGCTCTCCAGGATGATTATTAGCCAACCACTCTCTACAATACTCACGGAACTTACCCTGCTCTGAAGTGTCCTTGCGTTGCGTATCTGCCATAATATTCTCTCTTTCCAAAAACAAATAATTTCAAAGGCCCTGCTGATAAATTTTTAGTAACACAATTACGTCAATAGCGTCTCTCTAATAATGCGGAGGTCGAGCATCAACACCAATCGAGGCATGTGCATTAATAATCTCATCTTGGGCAGAGACACGTTGGTTTATAGCCATCATTAGCTGTCTAAGCTCAGTCAAATCTCTCTGAAGTCCGATCACTACATCATTTAGCGAAGTTAAGGCATCCTCCTGAAAAGCCAGTTTACTTTGAAGCTCATTAACTAACTCATCCATTTTTATCTCGCTACTCATATTGACAAACCCCAAGATAAATTGTCTAGTCCACAACACAAATCCCCGATTACATTAAACTCTAAAAAATGGGTAAACAACAGAAAAGACCTCCTACTGGTAGACTTGTATATTCTACAGAACATGGACGAATTTGCCCCCAATGCCTTAGGGCTACAAATAACTGCGTCTGTAAAGCGGACCGTCCCGCATATGTTAGCGATGGAGCTGTCCGTATTAGGCGAGAAATAAAAGGTCGGGCGGGAAAGTGTGTCACCCTGATTGAGGGACTTCCACTGAATTCAGATCAACTCAAAGAACTAGCAACACGATTGAAACGTCGGTGCGGAGTCGGAGGCTCCGTAAAAAAACATGTCATTGAAATTCAAGGCGATCAGAGAAAAGTCCTGTTTAATTATCTAGAAGAGGAAGGCTACTCTGTTAAACTTAGTGGCGGGTGAGATCGTATTCTGGATAGTGTTCCAGGTCCGAGGGACGATCAATATCGTGCAGCGCCTCGAGCAAAGATGCCTCTAGACCAAGACGCTTAGCTGCTCTCAAGCTATTTGTAAGCACATCGCTGCCACCCCAGCCTATATTATCAAATAACTCAGTGCGAACCTCCGTAGCACCAAGTAACACATACCCGCCATCGAACGCAGGACCAAAAACTAACGGCGCCGATTCCAACGCTTGAAATGCTTCTCTTAAATATCGATCGTCGATAGCAGGACAATCGCTGCCAACCAAAACAACGGATTCGTGTTCGCGGAGTGCATGCGTAAAACAATCAAAGATTTTTTCTCCAAGATTCGATCCATGCTGAAGCTTTATAGAAGATACTCCACTATCTACACACGACAAAAACAAAGGATGCTCGGGCTGAGCATCTACCCACAAATGAACCTCAGCCACTTCACTCGCGATTAATCTTTTACAGCACATCATTACCAATGATTCATGGAGTTTTACAGATTCCTCGGGATTCAAATATGGCTGCATTCGCGTTTTAACAAAACCTTTAACTGGCGCTCTCGCAAATTGCACAATTAACCGCGACATGATTATCTAGCAATTCCTAATAAAATTTCTTTAGGAGGTTAGGTGAAACACCACAAAAATAAGCAGCCCGTAATGTCCACATCAAAACGATGGTTCTAATGACTCCATTCTCTTCCCAACGTCTACTCGAGGAAACTACTTCCAGGGACATAACCTGAGGCTTCGATATGACACGAAGTTGCTTACTTAAATAGATATCCTCCATCAATGAAAGATTTCCATATCCACCAAGAGCATCAAAAACTGCTCGACGAACAAAAATCATCTGATCACCAGAAGATACATAAGTAATTTCACTGCGCTTATTAATCAAAGATGAAATTACTTTATAGATGATTTTTTGTCCTGAAAGTTTTAGTCGGCAAAATCCCCAAATAGTAGACAACGAAAGTTGGTCGCTAAATTCAGCTTCGCTAAAATCTGGAACCGTATCTGCATGGAGAAAAAATAACACTTCACCCTGCGCGCGTAACGCACCCAAATTCATTTGCGTGGCTCGACCTGCAGAAGATTCTAGAAATATATCGCAATCCTTTTTTGCAATTTCGTCCGTGCCATCACTACTCCCACCATCTACTACAATAGTCTCTGAATTTGGAAATCTTGATTTCAAAATTGCTAGCGTATGACCGATATTATCGGCCTCATTTAGAACAGGGATAACAAAAGAAAAAGGTGTGTTTTTCAATTGTCCAATGCACCGCCGCAACTGCTACCTTGCCCAGCGGTGCAGCCATAACAATGTTCAGCGGTAGCAATAGATTTTCCAACAAGATTAGGGTTTTTTAGCAAATCATCTATTGTCCGCTGATTGTGCGAAATTATTGGCAAATTAAGCATCTGGTTAAAATCGCAATCGTAGACATCACCTTTCCAGTCTAGGCTTATCAAGTTTCGGCACATAACCGTATCAAGATTCTCATGGTTATATGAGCTCCTCAAAAGATCCATGTAATTATTAAATTCACCCTTAGCCAACAAGACGGCACCATATCGATTAATTGGCATATTAGTAATCGTGAGAAGTTCATTAAAAACAATACCGTAGTTTTTAAAAAGGCTTTTTTTATACTGCTCTTGAAGCATAATTTGAGCTGGAGGCAATGAAGCTCCTATAGGATTGTAGACCAAATTTAGTTTTAATATGGATCCTTTTCCATAACCCAAAGAATTTAACATGAGTAGAGCTTCTATACTGCTTTGATATACTCCTTTTCCACGCTGCTGCTCAACATTTTCTTCTTCATAACATGGAAGAGATGCAACAATTTCGACTTCATTAGCTGCTAAAAAAGCAGCTAAATCTTCCTGTCCAGGTTCAAACAATATAGTAAGGTTACATCTATCTATTATCTTGATTTTCCTGGCCTTTAACTCCACTACTAAGCGTCTAAACTCTGGGTTTAGTTCTGGCGCACCACCAGTGAGGTCTATCTGCTGGATAGAAATTAAATCAATCAGATCTAAAATTTTATTTACAGTCTTGGAATCCATTTCTTCGGTTCTAGATGGACCTGCATTAACATGGCAATGCACACAACTAAGATTGCAACGATAACCAAGATTTAATTGCAAAGTATGCAGCTCAGCTCTTGAAATTCTCGGAAAATCCGATTGAATCAGTAAAGGTCGAACGTCCTTCAAAATTCATCCCCAAAAGATGAAGAATGGGATTTGAAATAATGCGGAGAAGTTGATTTCATTATTGAAAGTTACGTTTAATATTTTCCTTTAAGCTCCAAGTCAGACATTAGCGCTGTTGGCTGACCTAGCTTGTGAGCATATACGGAACGATAAGCAAGGACGGCCTGAACATAATCTCTAGTTTCTTTGTAAGGTATTACTTCCACCCAAGCCGCAGCATCTAACTTTCGATTTGATTTTCTTCTCCAACGCTTCACGGCAGAGGGGCCTGCGTTATATGCTGCCAGAGCAAAAATCCTATTACCTTTGTATTTCTTTAGTACATTTTTGTAATAAATACTTCCCAATTCTACATTTTTATCTGGGTTAACCAGATAAGAATTTCTAAATTTAATGCGCGCTTCTTTAGCCACCAGCTTTGCTGTTGACGGCATGAGTTGCATCAAACCTCGCGCTCCTGCTGAGGATCCTGCACTAGGATTGAATGCACTTTCTCGGCGGGCAATCGATAAAAGTTCTATCGTAGATAAATTTCTCCTTTGTGCATGTTTAGCAAATAAATCAAGATATTCTATTGGGAATCGAATATTTAATGCATTATAAAGCCGATTTTCCCCATGATCTTTTTTGGCTGCAAGTATAGGCCAATTACCCCAACGCTGTTCCATAGCAAAGAGAAGCAATTGTGCTGTCTCACTTGTCGATAGATTACTAAGCAATCTTCGCCATTCCTGACGAGCTAAGTCAACTTCCCTATGAAAGCGAAGTTCTTCAAGTCGACGGAAAGTGTTATCAGTTTTTAATCTATTAAAAGCTGCTTCGTTGTATTCAATTTTCTGATCATTAAAATCGTAGGACTGACCAAGCTGATCGGCAGCTAGAAATCCATAATAATGCCTAGTTTTGGCGAGTTTTCGAAACGTTTCCTTAGCATTTTCTTTCTCACCTAGCGCGTGCTCGGCTCTGCCTCGCCAATAAACCCATAGAGGTTTTTCTAGATGTGAAGCGGAAGAGTTTTCTGTAATCGATAAAATTTCTTTCCAGCGCTTCTCACTAATCAATCCTCTCAGAAATCCTTCTTTTAGAGCGCCTCGGCCAGGAGAGGCAATAGTCTTAAGGAGCCATTCTTTTCTAGCTTGCGGCGCGGACCTAATCAGAGATCTCGCAATAGCCTCTTCAACAAAGTCTGTTTGAGCACTAGTAAACTTGTAAATCAACAGAAATTTCTTCCAGATAGCCAAGGTATCCCTAGGATCTGTTTTTGCCAATTTAGCAAGTGCCACCGTTATCAATTCAGAGGAAAAGGGATCACCAACTGCCAAGTCATAACGATCAATTCTTTGAGGTTTAGAATAGACACGTTTTACCATTGTCGTCCAATCTCCGAGATCTTGACTACCAAGGCGCCCAGCATAATTCATGAGTCCTCGATTACCTGCTCTAAATGCTGCCAACACGCGTCCTTTAACCGCCGAGTCATTAAATGCACTTGATTTAAACCATAGCTTAAAAACGGGATCGCACTGAGTCGGTCTGGACCCTCCATGGACCCAAAGTTCTTTAGTTTTTAGCCAGGCAAGCTCAAGTTTGCCAGAACCTCGCAAAGCCCTAGCATGGTAGCATCGCAAAGTTTCAGTAAGAGATCCCTCTGGCATTAGCTCATAAAACGCTAAGAAGTTATCCCATCGTTTAGCTCGCCCTAACCAATCCAAATAACTTCTCCAAAATCGCTTTTGGATAGGCGTGTTTTCAAAATGCTGAAATCTCTCTTTTGCCTTCTCTAAATTAAGCCCAGATAAGCTGCCAGATATTTTTCGATAATCCAAATAAATTACCAATGGATATTCTTTCTCCACCAACTCCTGACGTAACCGCGTGAATTTTTTGGCATCACCCTTTTTTAATGCATAAAGTGCGTCACTGTATACAGCTCGGTCCAGCGCAATCTCATATACCTTAGTCAGTTCTGCTGAGGAAAAAGGACAGTATAGAAAAAATAAGCAAACTAGAACTCTAGGGGTAATCACGATGCAGTCATCTCTTTTGAAATATCAATACTTTGGCACGAGAATATACTTCAAAATCTTCTACAGTTCACAGATTCTATAGGAAGCAATCTAGAAGCTTATAGAATTTGTTTTTCGAAGAATAAGCTCAGCGGATCTGGCTCATACTCACCAAATGGGGAAATTCGATAATAACCTAAATTTTCATACAATTTAATTGCCTCAAATTGAGAAAACCCTGTTTCTAATCTAGCTATATAAATTCCTTGAGATGCTATCTTTAAATGCAAAAATTTCAATATCTTCCCGCCAACACCCTCACCACGATATTCTTCATGAACATACATTCTTTTAATCTCAGCATACGCGTTTTCGTCCCCGAATTTTAAAAGAGCCGCACCACAACCCAACGCGATATCGTTATTTCGTGCGACACAGAAGATGGTATTTGCTTTAGCAAGTTCTTCAATATCGATAAAATGGTTACTCTCCGGCGGATACAATTGACTAAGATATGTATCCAGGTCATCGAACATATTACTGACAGACTTCTGTCTAGGCGTTTCTATCTCCACCGTCACGTTCATATTTAAAAATCCGTATATTCTTCACTTCTAATAGATGAGCAGCTTATCTTCAAAAAGCGACGTCATATACGCTTACATACATGTTCCGCCAGACGTACTATCAGCCAGACCTTGGATTACTCTGCCTAACTTAATTTGGGTACGAGCTCCATTTTTTGCCTGTCCTTTGGTGGGAATAATGAGGGATAGGGTATCCACACCAGGATTTATGAAGCGGCCCCGCTTTTTATCATACACAGGCCTAGCCGCCATCAGTAGCTGCTTCTTATTAAACAAGGTTGTATAAATAAAACTATCTCCAGTATCCCTAACTAACTCAACTTCAGCTTCTTTTATAATAACCCTCGCTTGAAGCGTATCCCCTTCACCATCAGTTCCCTTATAAGCACAGAAAAACGTCTGAGCTGAAGTAGCAAATGATGTCAAAAGCATCAGAATAAAAAATATGGTTTTCATAAGGCACCTACAAAAGTCTATAGCTTCTAGCTTACACTTAATTAGGCTGATTTGGCGCCCTCGGCAGGATTCAAACCTGCGACCCCCCGCTTAGGAGGCGGGTGCTCTATTCAGCTGAGCTACGAGGGCGAATTTTGACAAATCCTAGGACAAGCCAAAAACCAGCCTTCTTTATTTGTTAATTGAGCTGCCTACACCGATCTCACCAGATGAGCCCTTAGGAATGACAGCTTCCTCAACTTCTTTTGCAACTGCCTCTGCTTCTTCTACTGCTTCCTCAATTGCTTCTTCCACTGCTTCACTATTCATACTTTCTGCTTCTGGTGACGCTTCAACTGGAGAATCACCGGCACTTTCTTCCTGCGTCGCTGATTTTTCATCCATACCGCAGCCAGAAATCGCCAAGCACATAGCAAAAATTAAATAAGCTAATTTATTCATTTGAAAACCCTCAATATAATAATC
>CAJXCR010000003.1 GCA_913051825.1 uncultured Halieaceae bacterium | reverse complement strand
CTAATCGCGACTTCTAACGCTGGTCTTATTATGGAAGGATCTAGTGCTTTTGCGGAAATCGGGGCGATGTATGGAGGTCTTCAGATAGGGTTCGGTGCCTTCTGCTTAATTGCCATCATCAAGTCAAATTACTACCGGGCAGGAATTTTGGCTCTTTTCATCGTAATTGGTTGTGTTGGATTAACAAGACTAATCTCTCAGTTTATCGGTGGTGAAGACTGGACAAGCTACACGATCGGCGCACTGATCTATGAACTGGCAACCATGGTCATCGCGGGAAGCGTGTTTGTTAGAGGAAACAATAACCTCAACTCTCCAGTAAATTAAGTAAAAAATATTTAAGCTTGTCTTATCAACCTAAGGACCTAATAAATGAAGCCCAATAAATTCTATATCGATGGTGCGTGGATAGCCCCGTCAAGTGATAAAGCCATACCGGTTATCAATCCCGCAAACCTAGAGGCTTGTGCACTTATGGCGTGCGCGGCAGAGACTGACGTCGACAAAGCGGCTAAGGCAGCGCGCATAGCATTCCCAAAGTGGTCTAGAACATCAGGAGAGGAACGAGCTGCTTTAATGCTCAAAATGGCTGATGCGATGGAATTTAGAAAAGAAGATTTTATCGAAGCACATGTTCAGACTATGGGAATCCCTCGTCACTTGGCTTATGAGGTTCAGATTGAAGGTCCGATTCAGGCGGTAAGATACTACGCAGACCTCGCTAGAAATATCGATTCGGACCAAAGCGAAGGCGGATTTTTGTTAGCGCGTGAACCGATAGGCGTCTGTGCGCTAATCAACCCTTGGAACTACCCCCTACTCCAAATGATTGGCAAAGTAGCGCCCGCACTGGCGGCGGGATGCACTATGCTGCTCAAACCCGCTGAGCAAACACCCTTACAAGATATAATCATGGCCGAAATAGTCGACTCGATCGGGTTACCAGAAGGAGTGTTTAACCTAATTACGGGAGTTGGTTCTGAAATTGGACCCAAGATGTCGTCACATCCTTTGGTCGATATGGTGTCATTTACCGGATCCACCTCGTCCGGCATTTCTGTCGCGATGAATGCCGCACCTACTATAAAACGTGTCTGCCAAGAGATGGGTGGAAAATCTGCATTCATCATTGCTGAAGGTGCGGATCTACAAGCCGCAATAAAATATGGGGTGGACAATGTCATGTTAAACACGGGGCAAACATGTGATGCCTTGACGAGAATGCTAGTACCTCGTGCCCATTATCAAGAGGCAATCGATATTGCCACTAAATGCGCTACTGAACATGTTGTGGGCGATCCGAATTCTCAGGAAACTACTGTGGGACCATTGGCCTCAATGACGCAACGTGAGCGAGTAGTCGACTACATCCAACAGGGCATCGACTCCGGTGCCAAATTGCTTTTAGGAGGTGGCGAGTTTCCCAAGGGATTAGAAAATGGCGCATATATTTCACCCACCCTTTTTGCTGACGTGGATCGCGAGATGGTGATCGCTAAGGAAGAAATATTTGGTCCTGTATTGTGCATGATGGCCTACGACTCAATCGAGGAAGCCATCGAGATCGCTAACGAACTTGAATATGGACTCTCTTCGGCGGTATGGGCTGAAAGCAATAACGAAGCAATAAAAATTGCTCATCAACTTAGGGCCGGCCAATGCTTTATTCAAGGTAGCTACTTTCGTCTTAATGCACCCTTTGGGGGCTATAAAGGCTCAGGCAATGGCCGGGAATGGGGCGAGGCTGGCCTTAGTGAGTATCAAGAACTAAAAGCGATAGTGTTGCCTGACTGACAAAAAATTCAGACTAACTATTCACAACACGAGAATATTCTTTCTCCAACCGCTTAGCTTCTTTCTTGGACACGCCGCCTAAAACCTGCATGGCGTACCTTATTCGAGCTTTAGTCATTTCAGCACCAAGCAACTCCATAGCATCCACAACAGAAAATGAAGCACTACTTCCTGATATGGCAATAAAAAATGGTGCCAGAAAATCTTTTATCTTTATTTCTAGGGCGTCACTTAGAGCTTTGAGAGATTCCCATATTGTCTCCCGCGACCATTCATCTAGGGTTTCAAGACGCCATAGGACAAATTGGAAATATCTAATGGAGTCTGCTAAATCTGTCTTAAGGTCTGAAAAATCGTCCTTCGATATGGAGAGCTCTCCTGACACGAGAAACGAAGTCAAATCGACAAAGTCTGATAATGTTTCCATCCTCTTTTGCACATGAGGCAATACCTTCATCAAATTAGATTGATTATATGCCCACTGGATCAATCTATCCGCCAACTCAGACTCACTTAAATTCTCACGGATCCACATGCCGTTCAACCAACTTAATTTTTCAAGATCAAAGATTGGTCCGCCAAGTGATATTCGGTCAATTTCAAACTCATCAATCATTTCTTGCAAGGTAAACTTTTCTCGCTCATCAGGCATGGACCATCCCATCCGAGCAAGATAATTAATCAATGCTTCAGGAAGGTATCCCATTCGCTCATAGTAAAGAATGCTTGTAGGATTTTTTCGCTTACTTAGCTTCGATTTGTCTGGATTACGAAGTAGTGGTAAATGGCACAATATCGGCATATCCCACCCAAAATACTGATAGAGCAACTGATGCTTTGGCGCTGAATTTATCCATTCCTCACCTCTGATAACATGACTAATTTCCATTAGATGGTCATCAACAACATTGGCGAGATGATAGGTAGGAGCACCATCAGATTTTATCAATATCTGTGCATCCACCATACTCCAGTCGAGCTCTATCTGCCCTCTTAGCATGTCATCTATCAAACAGCTACCCTCACCTTCAGGCACTATCATTCTAATGACACTAGCAGCCCCAGCTTCCTTTCGACGTTGAATCTCATCATCCGGAAGCATAAGATCTGATTGTTTCAGAGCAGAGGTTTTTCCATCTGTACGTCGCCCCTCTCTAATCTGATTGAGCTCATCTGGAGTTCTATAACAGACAAATGCGTTCCCAGACGCCACTAACTGCTCTGCATATTCACGATAAATATCTAACCGCTCACTTTGGCGATAGGGCCCGAAACCCCCTCCATTATCGGGCCCCTCATCCCAATCTAATCCCAACCATCTTAATGAGTTGATGATCGCCGATTCGGACGCTTCTGTGCTTCTTGCACGGTCAGTATCTTCCACCCGAAGTATGAATTGTCCGCCATTGGCTTGGGCAAAGCACATGTTAAATAATGCCACATACGCGGTACCTACATGAGGATCTCCTGTAGGTGATGGAGCAACTCTGGTTCGAACTTTCATAGACAAGCTCTTTATCTTTGGTACGCAAATTATACTTAGCCTAAGGACAAGTGGGGATTTTATTTTTCCAACTTTTATGACAAGTGTTTGCCCGCTGGGAATTGCCCAAGTACACTGATCTAAATCACTATTTAAAATTCTCTAAAGATATGCGAGTAAAAAATAGTTTCGTTCGCCTACCTCACCGCTTTGACGTTAACCAACTAGTTAAAGAGCTCAATTCCTTTGATGAGCAATGTTGGATGGAGCACCCCTC
The DNA here is from genome assembly GCA_913051825.1 of uncultured Halieaceae bacterium. Taxonomy (GTDB): domain Bacteria; phylum Pseudomonadota; class Gammaproteobacteria; order Pseudomonadales; family Halieaceae; genus CABYJX01. Next base: position 57,475 of record CAJXCR010000003.1, on the reverse strand, counting down.
CAAGATGGAAGGTAATTCAGCTCTACCGCTCGTATCGTACATTGGAGAGCGCAACCATAAATTCGAAGGTCACATGCGCCCTACCGATTATCTAGCTACAACATCTTATATGAAGCAAGTCATGGCATCCTTTGGAGAAGTTTTATCTCGGTCGAGACTAATGCGACTAGCCTCCGGTGCTGAAGTATCTGAGCATGTAGATTTCAATTATCACTGGCACAGCAGAGTTCGGATACACGTCCCCATAAAAACCAATCCTGATGTCACTTTCCACTGTGGAGAGGCGCGTGTACATATGGCGGCAGGTGAAGCCTGGCTATTTGATTCTTGGAGAAGACACCGCGTGATTAATGCTGGCAGAGAAGACAGAGTTCACCTTGTAATTGATCTTGCTGGGTCCTCACGCTTCTGGAATCTCGTCAGAAAAATAGAACAGATGAATACATCAGAAGATGACTTCGCCCAAACCACAGATGAGATGGAGATATCGTATTTAGAAGATAAGCAATGTGAACTTCGAACAGAAAAATTTAATGTAGCACCTGTAATGGCACCAGGAGAGTTGGAAGCATTAATTACCGATTTAATTGAAAATTTTTCATCTCAACCCTTGAACGATAAGCATCTTGTAGAAGAGTACAAAGCCGTCCTATATGATCTCGCGAATGACTGGCGAGAAGCTTGGCATCTGTATGGATACGAACAGGAAGGATGGCCAAGGTACAAGGAACTGTTGAATCGGACAGCCGGCAGTCTAAGAAAAAATCCCCGTGCGCTAATTACCTCAGGAAATGAAATTGGAATTAATCCAATTATCATGCAACGTATTTTAAATGCGGCCCTGAATATTGATCAGCTCCCGGAGTTTACTAAAAAGCATAATTAAACTCCTCTATGTCGGTGCTGTACAGATTCTGCACCAGACTCTTAAGCTCTTCATCGTAGTACTCGGAATAGACCTTATGCTCTGAAGAATTTAATACGTTCAAGGAACTTGAAGGCAAAGACAGCTTGCCGAGAATGGTATCCAGACTCTTCTGAAGATTTTCATATCGACAAACAGAATCAATCCCTATTTCTCTTTCTTCATTGCATAGCTGCTCGAATTGTTCTCTAACCAATATTCTTTCTCGAAAACGAGGTCTATTTAAAGCCTCCTTCATCCATTGCAATGGCGATCTTGCAAAAGCGGGGTTGCCTCTGTTTAGAAATGCACAAACCGATACAAAACGGTCAAAGGGGTTTCGAACAAATGCAAACTTATGATATTCGTTCCATATTTCCTGAGACAAATAAGGCCTTATTTCCCGAACCGTGACATGACCGTGTCCTATCTGAGCGATCTCTGGAATAGGCAGTGTTTGATTGCCCGTCAGCATCTGTTGCTCCCAGTCATCCGGTGAAAGATGCATCCTTAGGACTTCTCTAACCGCGTGTGTTCCCGTCTTGGGTACGGCAAAAAATATAAATTTGTGAGCGTGCGAAATGATCATCCTGAGCTAATCGGATAACGCTCCATAACTTCAGTCCCAAGAGAATCGATTAAAGGCTGCAGATATTCTTTGTAATTAGTCCACTGCTCCAATCCTGACTTGTAGATTGGTTGACGAACTTGTTCGGCACTTGGCGTTCGAACACTCCTCTTGGTTTGATGAAAATTTAGACAAGCATCTTCAAAGGGCAAACCACAAAAATTTAAGATTCTGTTAACCTCTGACTCCAAATTCTCAACCACCTCCTCATACTGCACACGAAGCACGAACCCCGGCAGAACTTGATCCCAATGATCCATCAACTTGACATACTGTCTATAGTAGTTGCCCATACTTTCAAGGCCATAGGAAAATTCCTGCCCCTCTCCAAAAAGCTGCTTGTAACCACTAAAACAGCACGCCATCGGATGACGTCTCGCATCAATGATCTTAGCGTTTGGGAGAACTAATTTTATTAGCCCTATATGAAAGAAATTATTAGGCATCTTATCAATGAAAAATGGTGCGTCTCCACGGTAGATACGAGTATCTTCAATAAATTGCGTGCCGAACTTTTTGAAGTAACTATCCTCAAGCTCTTCTAGCACCTTTGGATACCGAGGGACTCCCTCTGTCGTCCTGTCTCGACCACGAAGTCGCTTAGCCAGGTCAATAATATTGTGAAGCTCCATGGTGCCGTCTACAAGCGAGTGAGATGCTAATATTTGCTCAAGTAATGTGGACCCAGCTCTAGGCAAGCCCAGTACAAAAATGGGGTCAGTGGCGTTATTACCCAGGCCTTCTTTATCTTCGAAAAAGTTTGTGGAGCAGATCTCGATCTGAGAATCTATCCTCCGTTGGAGTTGCTCAGGATCATAATGAGTAGTTTCGGCTTTTAGCGAGTTACCCCTTTCATAGTAGAAAAAAGATCTCTCAAAATCCTTCCTATCTTCATAGGCCTTGCCGATCGCGAAGGCTAACTGAATTTTATCTATAGGGTCGTCAGTATGTCCCTCTTCGGCGACCAGCATCTCTGATAGCTGCTTATCATCGAACTTGTAGGATTTTGTATTTGCTAAACTCCAGTAGGCATCGCCATAGTTCGGTTTCAACTGAGCGGCTTTTTTAAAGCTCAATACGGCCTCATCGTTCTGCCCTACTGCGCTGTATATGTTTCCCAAACCAACCCGAAGAAAGTGATCCGAAGGTTCTCGCTCGATCATCTCAAGGTAATGTCCGATCGCTTCATCATTATGACCTGCCCCGAAACATGCAGAAGCATAGGCCCTTTGAATTCGCTCCTTTGATTCTGGAAAATCTCTAAGAAGCTTTTTAGCGTGATCAAATGCCTTATGAAAGCGCTGTCTTTTATGCAAGACCTGTGTGAACTGAACACGAGCATCGATATGGTTGGGCGCGAGTTCAGTAACCGTCTCCAAAAGAAACTCAGCATCGTCGAGAACATTATTTCTTGTCGCTATTTCCGCTAACAACCGCATACCTTCAATATGCGTCTTATTTTCCCGAAGAAAGTATCTGCAAAGCCTTTCAGCATCTACAAGACGATTCGCAGATAGATAACTGATTACGGTGACTAGTTCTTTTGGAAGATCCACCAATAATTTCACCTGCTGCCTGGCTTCATCTTCTCTTGGGCTACCCCATTTTTTATAAAGTGGAACTAATAATTTCCAGCTTTCTATCAACGATGGATCAAGGGCAACGGCCTCCTCCAGAACAATGCCCGCCTCCTTCGGATTGGATAGCATAAGTTGATTAATGCCCTTCTCCTGATACGCCCGAGCAAAATCCGGGTGAGTAGATATCAACTTATCTAGTGTCGCAATCGCGGCCGATGGATTCTTTCTCATCCTATGCACTATAGCTTGGGTATAGCTTGCATTAGGATCATCCGGATAAGCTTTAAGTACTTCATTCACCGCGCTTTCAGCACCGTCTAGATCACCTTTCGCAAGCGCCTGTTGTGCGAGCCTTAACTGATTTTGAGCGGTATTTTCTGAGGTTTCATTCATAAGTGATGCCGATGAAAAAAGGGGCGAACCTTGGTTCGCCCCTTGGAGTCTAGCAAAAAGTACTTCAGAGTTTAGAAGTTGTAGGAGACTCGCATCCCAATAGTACGAGGACGCATGACAGTCTGCTCAGGTGTGAACTTACCCGCGATTTGCATAATCTGACCTTCTTCGCTTGTGATGTTGTTCACATAAACCTCTGCCAGCCAGTTATCTCGCGAATAACCCATACTAGCGTTAAAGGTCGTCGCTGAAGGGTTACGATACCGAGCATTTGCCGGTAACTCTCCATCAGAGATATTCACCGAGCCGTAGGTGCCACCTTCCATCTTCATGCTCACGCCAGACGGTGCTCCATAAACAAGCTGCTGAGTGTCTTCAAACAGCTCTGCAGTCCCCATCAGGCCTGTCACGCTTCCTCCTCGATGAGTCATCGAGGCTGAAATGTATCCATCACCACCAGCCATCTCAAAGTCATAACGCATTCTAAGAGCTGCGGAGAAGTCAGATGAGAAAGGCAATTCAGAGCCCACAGGAACCGAGACACCCGCCAGCTGTGAATTTACTCGAGTTATCTCAGTATCCAAGAAGCTCATCGCTCCACTGATTGTAAGCTGTGAGCTAGGCATCCACATGAAGTCAAGATCGACACCCTCTGTATCCGCATCTCCCACGTTCTCCATAAAGAACAGGAACGCTACATTAGATGGATCAAAGCGAGAAACCTGAAGATCTTCGGTTTCCGTCTGATAGTAGGTCATGTTGAAGCGTAAAGTGTTATCCAAAAGCTCGCTCTTAATACCTATTTCCATATTTTCTAAGGTATCGGTCTTAGCGTAAGCAGGAACAACATATCCTTCGAAAACACCAGCCTGCTTAGCCGCCAACTGTCCCATATTACGGTTCATAGTGGCGGGTCGATATCCTTCGGAATATGCGGCATATAGCATGATGTCGTCATTCACATTCCAGCTAAGCGCAAACTTGACGATGGTATCTTCTTCCTCTACAGCTCCATCACCATTCAGGTCGCTGACGTCCAGCCTACCGTCTTTCAGAGCTTGTAGAGTGGCTGCATTACTTCCACCACCACGAAACATATCCTTATTACCAGCATAGTTAGTGGCGTTCAGTATGATCGAATCATCACCTGACGCTGCCCAGCCCGAAAGAGCTTGACCGCGCGCGGTTACGTCGTTACTAAATACATGACTGTTACAAGGATTTCTGGCCGCATTATTATTGTAACGGCATCCGAATGAGAAGTTGGATGCACCCTGTAATCGGCTCTCCAACTCATAACGACGGGCACTCAAAGATGCAGTCAGATTATCCGAGATATCGAAAGCAATCTCTCCGAAAAACGCTGTTTCTTCCTCAGTCCGCGTGAAGTCGTTAAAAAACGTCGTAAGAGGACTTCGTGGCGCTGTACCGGCCACCGTACCTGCCGTCGGTATAGTAATGTTCCCTAAAACATACGGCTGCCCGCTTGCACCGTAGTAAAGTGTAGCAAACTCGCTAAAGGCATCGGCTGTAGAAAAGTACTGGAACTCACCGAGGTGAGTCGTATCAACGTCGGCGATATATACGCCTGCCAAGACACGTAGCCTGTTATCAGGATCGCTACTTATACGGAATTCGTGAGTCTTACGTTCATTCGTCGTGCGCTCCGCATACTGCTTAGTGGGATCAAAACACGTATTCGTCTCGTTTGACTTGTCTCCCGAGTAACCGCCATTAGCATAAATGTTTCCGCTACAGAGGTAATACGTGATGTAGCCACCACCATTATTATAGTGAGTGTAATCAATTAGCGATTCCACGTCTCGATCTAGATATCCGCCGGTGTAGATTACATCGAGATTGGCTATACGTCCTTCTATAGTCCATGTAGTAAGCTCAAAATCATCATTGTTACTCTCAGGGGTAAACTTGGAGGACTTGTCATCTCCCATACTAGGATCAACTAGGAAGCTGCCATCTACATCGAGCTCTTGGGACATATGCTGGACCAGTACGCTCCAATCATCATTCACCTCGAGTTTCAGTCCTGCACGGTAACCGGTATAAGTGGCTTCATTCCAATCTTCTTTCTCAAGAGCAGCATTGTCAGCGGACTGTATTGTAGTCAGTGGGAATGTTCCGAAGTATGGACCATAACCTATTGAATTTCTGTCAATTACTGCGCCGTTTGGAGTATACGTAGACCTTACATTATCAATCCAGCCTCCTTGGTTATCGCTAAATGCCGCAATACGGAGTGCTAGTCGATCGGTCAATGGCAGGTTTACCATTGCTTCGACATTATTACTGTCATCACCGCCACTTGTAGTGCTGAATCCCAAGTCTATACTTCCTTCAAACTCACCGAGCTGCGGCTTATTAGTAATCAATCTAATATTTCCTGACTGGGAACTCGCACCAAATAAGGTTCCTTGAGGCCCTGCCAGTACTTCAATCCTTTCTAGGTCCGCTGCGTAGACATCTAGGTTCCGAGAACCAAAGGAGACGGGTGTGTCATCGAGGTAAAGCGCAACGCCGGGAGCCGATCCCTGAGCTGGAGCAACGGTCACTGAAGTCTGTGCTGAGGCAGATCCACGAATATAGATTTCCTTCTGACCAGGACCATTACCTGCGTTCACCACATTCGGCAGATACTCAATATATTCGTCGAATGTCTGAATATTCTGTTCCTTCAGCGCATCCCCTGTTAAGGCTCTCACTGACACAGGGACGTCTTGCATGCTTTCCGCACGCTTGGTCGCTGTGACAATCACCTCTTCGAGCTGCGCCAAAGATGCGCCGGAGTAACCCGCTGCGACCCCAGCCGTAATCGCGGTCGCGACCGCGTTACTTATCGTCTTTTTCTTAAACATTTAAAACCCTCTCATGTCGTAATTACATTAGATTTGGCTAATAAGCTTATGAATTTGTTACTTTTATCTAGATAATTTAATCGTAACCCTCTGATTCTTTTTGTTTTTCTTCGTCCAAGAAGGCTCTAACGCACATATAAACACATTGAACCACTTTATTCAAAGTCTGAATCAGGTGCTTTCAATGTGAATTCTTTACAGCAAAATTTCTGTAATTTTTTTTTGAGCATTTTGAAAGGGCGAATTATTGCTAACCGCCCGTATCCTCAAGGATTTCACTCTTCCACTCGGATAGATTTCCTTCAATCGCCCAAAACCCCGCTATCCATAGAAATTGATCCCAACCCCAAACCCAGTGGCCGAGGTATACCCAAAATGCCCCATGGAGCAACAGAAGCCCGTACATCAAGCGAACTATCAAGAGTGTAATCGTAAGTCGTTGATCTATAATGTTTCTATTTTGAAGCCGTACCGCTAAATCGATTAAAAAAACAACCAGAATCCATGTAACCGAATCTTGCAGATCTAGCCATGTTAATTGCTGGCGAATCTCATAACCCCTCTGATCGGTAACCACAGTCGGGTCCAGAAAATAATATGTTGTGGAGTCGGAGAAGTTCTGACAGTTTTCGACTGTAATCAAATCAGCAATATAATTACTAGAAAACGAAATATCTTTGCCAGCTAACTGACACAAATCAAACAATCCCGGTGCCTGTGACACTGCGACAAAGTCACTCCACCCATTAACCCGAGCAAACAAGGTATGAAACAGAAGCACATAACAAACAAGACGCACTAGGAGAAGGCTCCATCGCACCCGCCTCTTTCTGTAGGCATCATCAGACAAGAGATAGGTCTCAAGCTCAAACACAAAGAGAAGGCCGAACCAGCCTAATTCGTCAATCGTCGTCGCAAACTCTTGCGCCCACTGCAGTAACGTACCGCCCCTTCGAAGAGCGTGGGAGGCAATTTCAATCTCTTGAAAAAGATAAAACGCAAAATTTAGTAACAACAGGCTATAAACGAGCCATTTTATCCACTGCCTGCGAGAGTTATGCTCCACTCCCTCTGATTCTAACTGACTCACTTATTCTCCATAAGCGCTCGGTACCAATCATGATACTTTCCAAGATCATCTTCTTGAGGGGCCACTAAAAATCCTGCTTCATGCGGCAATGCCGTCATTCCGCGCTGATTAATCTCACATGCGACCGCATCCTGCCCAAGGACAAGTTCACCAAATTCAATCGCGCGCTCAGGAGATAGGTCGGGACAATCCATAAACTCCTGTGAGAACAACCATTCTGAGGATATTTGGGTCGTCTCAGCATCGATGGGCATAAATGAAACCTGTCGTACATAGTCTGGATGCCCCACAATCCATTGATTAGGGGGCAGGGACAGATAAACGTGCCCCGCCTTAACCTCATCAGTAGTCAGGCTTGGAAAGTTCGGCCCAATAGCCTTACCGTCCATCGTCCACGATTCAACGCCCTCGGCCACAGCGTCCCTAGTGCCACTAACGCCGTCTAGCATGTCAGTCGCGAGTGTCTCCTTGTAGAGCGGTACCAGCTCGCAAAGCTCTGGATGAAGGCCAGGGCAGTGATAACATTCCAGATAATTCTCCCACACCACCTTCCAATTACACTTGAGCGTATAATCATGGCGATGTCCTACCACCAACTCCTCTAACGGCCAATTATCCAGGAGACCAAAGTAAGGATCAGCGTCTTTTCCTAGCTCAGACGAAGGGTTTTTAGAAAGGTTTATATAAATATTTCCGCCCCAGGTCTGTGAATGCACTGGATACAAGCCGAGCTCCTGTCCATTTATTTCCCCATCGGCAAATGGAATATTTACCAGCTCACCGTCTAGAGAGAATGCCCATCGATGATAAGGGCATACGATCCGACCTCCATTAAATTTACCGTCAGGGTCTGAGCATAACTCTGACCCTCGGTGCCTACAGGTGTTATAGAAGGCCTTTAGCTCTCCTTGCTTGTTCTGAGTCATAAGAACCTGCTGCCCGCCTATCTCTATCACCTTATATTGTCCAGACTCTGCCAACTCACTGCGCCGGCACACATACAACCACTGCTTAAACCAAAGCTTTTCCCATTCGGCTTCCATAACGGAAGAATCAAAATAAGCCAGAGCAGGCAGAGATCTCTGCAAAGACGTATTCATATCACTTCCCAAAGAATTTTCACTGGCATGTGAGCCTTAGAATCCAACATTTCCACTGGGCATAGGAGGATAATCACCTATGGCCGGGCCGTCTCGCTCAACCTTCTCAATCGCCTGCTTCATCATATCAAGCCCCTCTACGAGAACACGCTCCTCCATATTTAACGCTGGATAAAGGCGTACCTGCGGCTGAAAATCACAGATCGCCCATGCACCTAGCCTAAGCATTTCATCTCGCACACTGCGTGCCACATGAATCCCATCATGATGCGCTGTATTAAAAGAGACTCCAAATAGCAAGCCCAAACCTCGTATTTCAGAAACGATGTCATATTCAGATGGCCAAGAATCGGTTATATCTCGAGCAAGGGCTGATAGTCTCTGTGCTTGATCCAGGATCTTATCCCTCTCCATCACTTCCAAGGTCTTCAAGGCTGCCGCACAGCCTGCAGGAGTGCCTGCAAAGGTGCTACCACCACTTGCCCTGGGATTGTCACCAAGAATCTCATCTTTTGCAGAAAATCCTGCAAAAGATTCAACTCCTCCAGATAAATGCTTTCCCATGACCAAAATATCGGGCACGACTGAAGAGTGTTCAACCGCCCACATAGTGCCCGTCCGTCCCACACCCGTCAGCACCTCATCAGCAATCATAAGCCAATCATTGCGATCACAAATGTCTCGAATTTCTTTTATAAATCGTGTATCTGGGACCCAGTTGCCCCCTTCAGCCAAGGCAGGCTCAACGAGAACTCCAGCGATATTATCAGCCGACATAACGTATCGAGGAATGTAGTGCTCAAGGTGCCATAAACACTGATCTGTGTATTGGCTCTGAGACATGCCTGGCGGCAGCTCCTCGGAATGCGGAAACGGCGTGCGGATCACCCCTCCTGTCCAGGCCTCTAAATAACGATAATTATCACTATCGTATGCACTTAACAGCTTGGCGCCTAGGCTCTCTCCGTGAAAGCTAGAGGCGAAAGCAATTACATAGCGTCGCTTCTTATGGCAAAGCGCCGCGTGCACAGCTGATTCTGCTGCTTCAGTACCAGAGACCTCAAAGCTAAAGCGCGGCAATGCGCCTCCGGGTGTGATCGAAGCTAATTTCTCAGCAAGCGGGATCCTTAGCGAATGCTCCCAATGAAATCCATATCGCTCATGAGCCTCACGAACCGCCTCCAATATCTCTGGATGACAATTTCCCAATGGATTTGTCGCCCAACCATTTTGAAAATCGATTATTTTTCGACCATCAAGATCATAGACGAAGTCCCCCTCGGCACGATCAACAATTATCTGGAGCGGTGGCTGGAAACCTTTTTGACTGCTCTTTTGCTTCTCCGACTGGTAGCGCAAACCTTCTCGCAAAAATGGCAGGCCTTTCTCAAGAAATTGTTGTGTTTTATCCGAAGTCATAAAGCGCCTCTGCTGTCTTTAACTTTTTGGTTCTCCAAGCTCGCGATAGGCGGCCTGAATGCCTGCTGCTAGTTTTTCAATCAACTCATCTACCTGTTCAAAGGAGATCACCAGCGGAGGCGATAAGATACAAATATTGATCAATGGTCGCACCATCAAACCCAGCTCATAGCAATGTCGATCGACCAAGTCACCCAAAGTATAGTCACGATCAAGGAGTGATTCGCCAGATATCTTATCCGGCGCCTGGAGTTCAACGGCTGCCATCAAGCCTATACCGCGCACCTCCCGCACAAGCTCATGATCTTCTAGAGTTTTTAACTGACTTTGAAAATAAGGACCAATCTCTTTTACATGCTCGAGAATATTTTCGCGTTCCAAAATATCCCAACTCGTGAGCGCAGCTGCACAGCATATGGGATTGGCCGACCAGGTGAATCCGGCTGAAAAAAGATTCCCATCTGCCTTGTCATGACTAATTTCGCTGACAAAGGAGTCTGATACTGCGAACCCTCCCAGAGGAAGGTAACCTGAGGTCACACCCTTTGCAAAGGTTATAATATCAGGCTGGACTCCATAGATCTCCTTAGAAACAAACCAATGACCTAACCGACCAAAACCGGTCACTACTTCATCTGCTATATAGATAATGCCATAGCCTTTCACCACTTCCCAAGCACGCCGATTGTAATCCTTTGGGGGCACTACAACTCCGCCAGACCCCAATACTGGCTCGGCTATAAAGCACATTATGTTCTCAGGGCCTATCTCGAGTATCGCTTGGTCTAATTCTTCTATTAGAAAATCACAGAAATCTTGCTCTGATCGTTTTAAAGGGTCTGCAGACAATAGCGGCGACGTCAAAAAATGAACGAGATCTTTCTCAGTGTCCAGTAGGGACTTGTCACGCTCTTTTCCTGTTACCGATGCAGCTAGAAATGTGCTGCCATGGTAACCCTGCTCGCGGCACAAAATATGCTTGCGATTTTGCTGACCCTTGATGTTGTTTGCAAGCTGGCAGAGCCTCAACGCTGAATCAACGGCCGTCGATCCTCCTGTAGTAAAAAATATCCGGTTCAGATCCCCAGGGGTGACTTCTGCTATACGGGTGGCAAGCTCAATCTCTTTGGGATGCATGACCGAAAAAGCTGAGGCATAAGAAAGATCTAAGGCCTGAGTCGAGATTGCATCGGCAATCTCCTTACGACCATAACCGACCTGCATGCACCACATGCCACCAGGCCCATCAAGAAACTTGCGTCCTTGGTCATCATAAACGTACACACCTTCACCACGAGTGATTAGAGGCGTACCTTCATCCTCCCCCAAGCTCGGTAAATCTGCCCACGGATGTAAGAGATGTCGATTAAATTTAATTCTAGAGTTCACTATTGCAAGACCCCCACCGTGCTAGGTAATCAGTAAATCATTTATAAGCATGATTCTATCGTCTGATGCAGATGTTATATAGAACATCTTACTAATTCTGGTCGATGAACAGGTAATCCTCAGGATCGGGTTTTTTTGTCATCTTCCAGTAATCAATAATTCTAAAAGGAAGACATGAAGTCACTCTTCCGGAGCTATTTTTATACCAGTTGTTGACCGAAGGAGCTCCCCAAGCGGTTCTTTCATTAATGGAATCTACTTCAGCGTTATATTTGTCATAGACTTCTTTCCGACAATCCATCGCCGCCTGATTGCGTTCCAACAACAATTTGACACTTCTCATAATATAGTTCACCTGAGACTCTGCATTGTGAGCAATGCTGCCAGCTACTACTAGGTTTGTATTTGGCCCATAAACGCAAAAAAGATTAGGGAAATTGGGCACAGTGATCCCTAGGTATGCCCTTCCCTCATCAACGCCCCATTGGTCTGATAGCGTCACACCTCCTCGACCAACGATATTAATCGGATACAGGAATCGCTCAGCAAAAAATCCAGTTGCACAGATAACAATATCGGCCTCATGAACATTTCCCTCACCACACACAACTCCATTTCGGACAAGTTTATTCACCTCCTTTGCGACAAGCTCTACATTATCCTTCTGTAATGATGACAAATAGGTCCCATTATCTTGAAGGATGCGCTTACCGAAAGGAGGATACTTTGGTAGAACTTTCTCTAGCAATGCCTGGTCATTTACTTGAGATTCAATCCACATCGCCAAATTCTCACGCATGACATCGTTTGACGCACTAACTGATAAAGGACTATTCCAATTGGGGTCTGCGAGTGTCTGCTCATACACCCCTTCGACTGCGGAATAAAAAAGTCCGAAACGATACCACTTGGAATAAAAAGGAATCTTTCTGAGTGCCCACTTGTGCCCCTCAGCAACTTCACGATGATAAACCGGATTAGGGAACATCCAAACAGGTGATCGTTGAAATACTGTTAGATGCTTGGCGACTTTAGCTATCTCTGGAACAATCTGGAAAGCACTGGCTCCAGATCCGATAACAGCCACTCGCTTTCCAGAACACTCGAGATCGCTCGGCCACATTGCGGAATGAACTAGCTCTCCTTGAAAATCATCTAGCCCATCTATATCAGGAAATCTTGGTCGATTTAATTGCCCTACCGCACTAATCAGGGCATTGGCCGACAAAATTTCTTCGATCCCATTCTTACCAACAGTGTGAACTCTCCAGAGCAATTCTTCTTCGTCAAAAACCGCTTTTACGACCTCGGTATCTAGACGAACAAACTCGTCTACCCTATATTTTTTTGCGCACCGCTCATAGTAAGTTCGTATATCTTCAGAAACAGGATAATGATGCTTCCAGTCATAGTTTGGTTCAAAAGAATAACTATAACTGTGGCCAGGAACATCTACACGACAACCTGGATACCGATTTTCATGCCAGGTGCCTCCGACACCGGTATTTTTCTCTATAACAGTATGGGCTATACCCGCTTCCTGGAGGCGAATCGACGCCAAGATTCCACCCATTCCAGCACCGATTATTATTACGGAAAAGGACCTCGCTCGCGAGAGCAATTCAGGAGTTTCGAGATTGATACCACGTCGATCAATTCCGTCGAGCCCAATCTCTTCTTCTATAAAGCTTCTGTATTCCTCGCTGAGTTTTTGCCCGCACATATAACTCAACATGCTTTCAATGTCTTTCTTAGCAAGCTCTGGCAGAGGTTCTTTAGCAGTGCGGTACTGATTAATGGCGTCAAGCGCCCAACGGCGAACGATTTCCATCTCCTTTAACGTAAAGCCGTCTTCGCCCATATCCTCATCAATTGATGCTTCTGATCCGGCAGAAACAGGATCGACAAATCGCGGTTTGATATCACCATTCAGGATTCGGGTGTCACCTGTCATGTGAACTATAGACATGATAAGCGCTGGAATATTCGCTGACTTCAGAGCCTCCTCAATAAAATCCTGATCTTCAACGATAGAGTCGAGTTCCATCCATTACTCCTAAGATAGATTCCCTGGGCATCTTGACACATGCAGACCTAAGGCAAACTAATAAAAACGACTACGAAACCTTCAAATCAGATAATCCGGTACCGGTCAAATGAAAGATCGGAGCTCCTCTCAAAGTCATTTCGTCCCTAATCTCTTCAAAAATGTCGGGATAACGATAAAAAGGGACTCTCGGATACAAATGGTGCACAGAGTGGTAATTTTGATATCCCCATAACACCGTCAGAATTCGTCCGAACGGTCCTTTAATTAAAATCGTAGAAGTATCCTTGTAGCGGCCCGACTGATCATGTGGCCTATGAACAATATAAGCGAACAAATAAACAAGAATAGTGACTGCGATAATGGAGCTTATAATAAAGAGAGTTAATCCAAGCCACCATCCGACCTGCCACATCACAAGAAGCCTTACACCCACTTGCGCCAAGATCTCTAAGCATAAGTATCTGTTTTGATTTCCTTTCTTTAAATTCCATCGGTTTTTTAAATAAAACTTGTACTGAAGAGCAGTCGCCCCGCTCCAAAATTGAGGCAGCTCTCGCCAAAAATTTTCTGCCTTCGCATAGGAAACGTCAGGGTCCTGACCATCAACATTCGTATTACGATGATGGGCCAGGTGTGCATGCCGGTGCGCGGTTAACGGGACACCCATGATCCATCCGGCTGCGTAGCCAAGAGATTCATTAATCCATCTATATCCTGCCCGATCACCACTGATCGCACCATGCACGGCATCATGAAGCACACTATAAGACGCGTAGGTTATTAGCGTCATGACAAACAAACCCTGACCAAAAGTAATAACAGCACCGTGCACAAGAAATGGCACCCAGAGATAAACACCAGTCAACACGGTCCCTAAAATAACGGTTGGCCATGCTAAATCTTTACTCGCTTCCTCGACTCTATTCATTCAATATGAATCCATTAACTGCTATAGGGTGATATTTTACGGGGCTTTGTGTTCAAACAGAACAGCTAAGAGGAGCTAATTTTTTGCCATTACCAACCAAAGAGCTCCGGAAAGAGTGACCGTACCATCCTGGTAATGGGGCTCAAGAGCCGTCACTACAGAGTCAAATGCCATGGCGCGAACATCATCTGACAGATCCGCCATCAACTTCGCTAAAGGACCAGTCAGGGTCAGCTCTTTTACTGCAGCCTGAATGTCTTTGGAAGGACCGAAAGACAAGGAAACGTCACATGGGATGATTTGGATGCCTGAAAAACCAGCTTTCCCTAGTATCTCAAACACATACTCATGCCTTGCGAAAGCGAACGGCCCGGGAGCGAAAGGATCTTCCTCGGGCTGCTCCGGAAGGCAAGGCCGTATTGCCTGATAAGGGAGGTTAATCCAATCATTTTCGCTCTTTTCACGCCAACAACAAAACCCCAAGTTACCATTCGGTCGCAGTGCTTGTCGTAAATTAGCAAAAGCAGCAAAAGGATCATCAAAAAACATCACGCCAAATCTGGAAAACAGCAGATCAGCACTCTCCGCAACAAACCCATGAGTGGACGCATCCGCCTTTAAAAACTCCACATTCGCCCTCACTAAGCCTTGGCGAATCAATCTCTCTCTGGCGCAGTCCAGTAGGGGGGCTGAAATGTCTACACCCAACACCGATCCGCCTACTCCAATTTTTTCAGCAAGTGTTATTGTCTGACTACCACCACCGCAACCAATATCAATCGCATCAATCCCACTTTCTGGAGATATTTTCTCTAACAAAGCAAACGCCGCTGGCTCTAAGAGCCTTGTCATAAAATCATCCCGTTCCGCCCAGCGCGCTCCAACCTCTCCGTTCCAATATTCTTTCTGCGCTTCGTTTGCCACGCACTCTCTCCAATATCAGTTAATTAAAAGCATATCTCTCTTTACGTTAGAGCGGTTTGTCTGTTAGCGTCAAGAAAAATAGGATCCACATGCTACTAAACATTAAAGTTAAAACACCCCACCAGGGTCTCCACTCCATCACAGAAAAGATTGCGACAGAGATCTCCAAGCTCGCACCTTCTGACGGCCTATGCACTTTGTTCATTCAGCACACGTCTGCAAGTCTTTTGATACAAGAAAACTATGACGATAGTGCGCGCAGAGATCTAGAAAACTGGCTTAATCGACTTGTCCCTGAAAATGACTCTATCTACACCCACACTCTAGAAGGACCTGACGATATGCCTGCCCATATCAAAACAATGCTCACTGCTACACAAATTAGTATTCCATTTGCATCGGGAAGACTTTTGCTTGGGACATGGCAAGGTATTTATCTATGGGAACACCGATACTCAGAAGCCAATAGAAATATAATCATGCACCTAAGCATCGACTGAAGTCGATTGAAAACGTATTTCTAAGAATTACGTTTTGGCGGCAAAGGAATCAGCATAGAAACGTTATCGATGACGTCCTGATACCCTTCTCTGCGTTCTAAGCTTCTCTTTTCCATCATAGGAATGCTCGCAAATAAAAACATCAAAGTCATTCCAATCACTCCAAGTATCTGCCAAATCCAGCCTGAAGGATGTGCAGAGATGCCAAACAAAAATAGGCTAAGCCAGAAACCGAGCTCTCCAAAATAATTTGGGTGTCTTGACCAAGCCCAAAGACCATTCGCCAAACTTTCATTTGAATCTTTATTTGCTGCGATCGCTCGTAACTGAAAGTCCGAAATCATCTGCAGAGATACAGCCCCAACTCCAACAAGCACTGCGAGAATGTCAATCCAAGAAAACGGTGACGAACCCATTATAAATACCGCGAAGACAGGCAACATGCCCATAAAAACAATCGTAGTCGGTATTAAGTGAATCGCCACTAAGTCAGTCAAAACTGCAATCTTAGGTGCCCTATTACGAAGCATTTCATAACGCCAGTCTTCATGGTTCATGCCTTCCCAGAAATAAGCCCAATTCAAAGTTAATCTTGTAGCCCAGTAAAATATCACCCCTAGAACAGCCAGCTCTCTCAGGACCACCTCTCCAGAGCTGCCAACCGACATCCAAAATAAGGCCATCGCCGGCGGCACAACTGACCAATAAGGATCGTAGAAACTTGAGTTGCCATAGTACCGTCCAAACCCAAAAATAACTAAGGTTCCAATGACATCCATCACAATAGCCATTAGCAGAGGTCCAAAATCTAAGAACGACACCATTATTATGGCGCTTAACAATGCGACTATGTATGCAACAACAACGCGAATTAGTGCTTCAGATTTGCTCATTTCTTATTCATCCTTTGTGTTCACATGTGGGCTGCAATCTGAAGAAGGCACTTTTTCTGATATCAGCCAATCAATGGCATTTGATAGAAGTTCTGCAATATATTGGGATTCAAATGCTTCTGCCTTATGACCCATAGCGACATAGACCGATCTTCCTTTCTTAAGGCAGCGTCCCCACACAACTGGATGATCTCCCATTCGCAGATCCCTGTCACCGAAAAAAACTCTCTCTTCAGGGGAGTAGCTTTTTTCATCAATGCTCGCAAAAACTAGAAATCCATTTTGCCTCGGACTTATATCCCAAGAATACCATTCCTCCAGATGCTGCCACTTCTTGGGCAAACCAAACATCACAGGATGATCGGGGGCTTCACTTAAGATGGTCGCTTCCTGGAATTGAGGACCCATTGTATGCGCGGTAAAGATAGCTCCAACCAAATTTTTCATATACCAATCCCAACCAACATGGGAGCCATCACCTGCTGCATGAATGCCCAGCCAACCACCTCCATCAACCAACCATTGCTGAAACGCTTTTCTTTGAGATGCATTTAAAACATCGCCGGTTACATTTAAAAAGACCACAACATCGAAATTGGCTAACGTTCCGGGATTGAAAGAAGCACCATTTTCTGTCAAAAAAACTCCTATCCCTTTGCTTGATGTGAGCTCAGAAAAATAGGCTTGGCCTGATGTGATACTGTCTTTATGCCTGAATTGGTTAGTTTTGCTAAAAACCAGCACGCTGGGTTGGTTCAGAAATTTTGGTAATTCTGGCTCGATTGAATCATGACTATTTTTAGGAAAGATAAGATTCCACGCTCCAATGTGCCAAACATAACCGAAGAAGATCACAAGGGCAGAAAAGACCAAAAAAAGCACTCTACGCTTCATGATTGATTTTTTTCCTCAGCAAACAAATCTACTTTGCCTCACCCCAAAAACAACCCATCTCAACTAGCACCATCAAACCAATCAGAAAATCCGTAGCTGCTAGAAGGACCTATGTGAAGCTGTTCAAGCACCCCGTGACCAATTTCATCGCCAGACGTCGCCACAACAATTTGTTGTACATGAAGATTCTCCAAGGCTAATGGATCTAAATCTGCTTCCCTCCAAGACTCGCCTTCGATTTTCAATTCACCTTGCCAGCGTCCATGCCCCCACTCAGGATGTTGATAACCAAGCCCCTTCATCCGATGTACTAAGACCGGTTTAACATGAATAGTTAAAGATTCACCTGAAGCATCATTCATGGTAACTACGCCGGACGAAGCTCTTCGTGTACCAGCTATCATTGTCAATTCATGATCCACGATACCACTAAGCATCCGCAGATCTGGGTCGCTCGCGCGTGATGCATCTTTAGGATCGTCATGTTTCGGTAAAAATGCTTGATCGGTATGCCACTGGTTTCCCTGATCATCCTCAAACCATCCAGCAAGACTGCAGCGATTCTCCCAATGTATTGGCAACCAATTAAAATGTATTGCCTGAAAATCAGACAGTGGAGCTCCTCCCAAGAAACGATCGCCTACTGGTCGGACACCCCATGAGCGGTCTTTAAGACCAAACGTCGATTCAGACTCTACCAACAGCTCACGTCCATTGAAACGGATCCAGCCCTGCCATTTGCCAAACTGATCTAGCCGGGTCGCATCCATTACCACATGACGCTCATTACGCAACGTCTGCCTGCCTTCTTCTACGCAAACTGTGGTGGGAGTAAAGGTCAAATCACAACTTATGCCTGTCTCATTTTCTTGCAACGACACTCTGTGACGACCCATCGGCTCGAGTATCTCGATGCGAAACGGTCCACAGCTAAGGTCACCTGCTTCTTTTGGCGCCCTTCTAGAACCATGAAATGCGTGCTGTTCTCCATCAATTGCAATACTAAGACTGCAATCGAAGATCCCGAGATTGGCATATCGACATGCCCCGACACCAAAATAAAATAGTCCATCTCGATCATGTGCGTTATACCAATACCGATCATAAAAATTATGATCGCTTGTAGATACATGCGCCAAGGGTTCAGGGGTTTGATGAATTGGATAATCGTCTAAGACTGTTAACATAATGATTCTCTAAGTTACTATTTGAAGTCGTTGCAAATAATTTGGATAGGCCTTATATAGCAAGGCTCGTCAACTATGATAAACATAATTGGCGTACTTTGATAAACTTACCCATCTTAATCAAGAAGCCATTATGTTTGAGCAACTATGAATCAACCCGAATTACCACCCATCGAGACAATATTCAACCCGCATAGCGACACATATGCAACTGATCCAGTTCCGGGCTGTCTAGCTTTATTAGGTCGGGGTGCTTTGGTTTGGTATGAACCATGGCAGGCTTGGATTATGACCCAAATGGATGACATCATGCAGTGCTGGAAAGAAGAGTACCTCTCTTCCGATTTTTACGACTGGGAATTTGCCCCGCAAAGACCACCAGAAGATCAATGGAGCAACTTTGAAAAAGCCATGATCGGGCACAGCCTTCTGTCTGATCATGACCATCATAGACTAATTAGACGCGTTACTGCTCCAGCCTTTTCTCGAAATGTAGTCGACAAAATACAATCAAAAATTGAACCTGATATCAAAGCTCTGTTTGACGATCTTGGCCAACCTCAGGAATTTGATTACATTGAGGCAATCGCCCAACACATACCATTTATCTCCATAACTCGAATGGTTGGCATCCCGGAAAAATACTGGCCAGCAATTCGAAAAGTCATTCTCACGTTCACCGAAACTTGGAATCCCACGATATCGGACGAGCGCAGAGAAGTCGCGCGAGCGAACAGCAATAGAGCCATCGATATAATTAGAGACGTTATTTCCGAGAGACGCGAACAGCCTGAACAGGATGATTTTTTGAGCACTCTACTTGCAATAGAATCTAATAATGAGGAGTTCGATGAATGGGACATCGTAACGCTGGTATTAGCGCTAATTGGTGCTGGTGCTGACACGACATTAGTCGCACAACAGTGGTCAGTCTATTCTCTATTAAAGAATCCAAGTCAAATTTCAAAAGCCCTAGCTTCTGCAGAAACTTTTGCCAATGCTTTTAATGAAATAAGCCGATGGGGATTATCTTCAAAAATGGGCTTCGCTCGCTATGCCCCCGATAACATGGAGATTCTTGGAAAAACAGTAAGAAAAGGCCAGATGATTCTCATGATGCCACATCTCAAGGACTACGACCCAACCTATTATGAAGAGCCAGAGCAATTTGATGTGGAAAGAAAATTTGATCCAGATGTCTTGTTTGGATATGGCCCCAGATACTGCATAGGAGCAGCATTAGCTAAGAGACAACTGTTCCTAACCTTGTCAGAATTATTTAAGCGATTCCCAAATCTTCAACTTAAGAATGAACCTGAACGAGACGGAAGTGATCACAACGCCGTAACATTTAAGTCCCTGCAACTTGTAACCGGAGTATCCTGTTAATAGCCAAAGAACAATTGGGGCATTTTTTCGGACAGGAGGACAGCTATGACGGATGCAAAATCTTCAATGAACGCTGATAGGGAAGATCGAGTTTCTAGCGAAGAAACAAATCACTCTTTCCGTTGGATTGTCCTCACATGCCTCATAGCTCTGACACTGGCTGGGATTTATTTTTATAGTAACGCCACTGACAATACTGCAATCAACGAAAGTAATGAAACGCTCAAAAGTGAAGACTCATCTACGGATATTCCTAAGACATCAGCTCCGGACATCCCTTATATTGCGCCATCCTTCGACCAAGAGCCAGCTGCAATAAGTGGTGATGTAGAACACAGTTTACCGAATGCAACTCCAACAGCAATCAACAAGGAAGAGGCAGCAATCAAGATGCAAGATGCACTTATGGATCTAAGCGACTCTCCCTTGCTTTTAGAATCATTCTATACGTCTGATCCCATCGAACGAATCGCGGCTATCGTCGACTCCTCTAGCCAAGGAGTCGTTATCCATCGGATGCTTGCATTAAAACCTCTGAAAGAAAAATTTCCGATTGCTGAAAAAGAGCGTATTTTGGTCATGGACCCAACTGGATATCGCCGCTTTGATCCCTACGTTGAGGCTCTTGTGTCGATAGAAGCCAGCGAGCTTAGAGAATTATTTCATGAATATAGATTCTATCTTGAACAGGCTTATGCTGCTCTAGGCTACCAAGAGGAAGAGCTGGATAACGCGATTATAAAATCGCTAGATCAAATAATTTCAGCCCCTACTATAAAAACTGCTATTGGGATTGTGAAACATGAAGCTGTCTATCGCTTCCTGGATGAAGATCTAGAAGCTCTTCCCGAGCTCCATAAGCAACTCTTGCGTATGGGACCAGATAATGTGGAAAAAATACAATCTTTCGCTAAAAACCTTAGAGCTTCCCTAATTGAGGACGAGATGCAACGCTAAATAACAGCATCCGTTTTTATCTGACCAGGAAACGGGATGTCGTGAAAACCCTCTGAAGAAGAATCCGCTTCTGTTAATTCAAAAACATCCTCAACTTCTTCTGGTCCTCTAGGATCAAGATCAAGGCCTAACGGCGCGATATCTTGAGAAAACACATTGAATGGCAATTGTTCTTCTGGCGCGGCTGTTGATTGATCACGGTATTGATACAAAACATACATGGTTAGTAATAAGCATACACCGGAGAAACACCAAAAAAGGGCTGGAGCGCCGTACAACGTCATTACAGAACCCAGTAGCAACGGAGCAATTGCCGAGCCTAGCGCATTAAGCAATATCACTGACGTTCCCAGCACAATAAATTCCTCTTGAGCCGAATTATCCGCTGCCGTTGCTAAGGATAGCGCGTATATAGGAAATGTAGTTCCGCCAAAGAACAGCATAGCTAAAAGCTGATAATCTGTCCTTGCGGTCAACGCCACCAAACAGCAACTGATTGATCCAAATAAACATAAGAGCAGCATTACTAACCTTCTATCGAAACGATCCGAGAGCCAACCGATGGGGTACTGGAAACAGGCTCCACCGATGAGTGCGATCGCAACAAGTTGAGTCGCATCTCCTATATTGCTTGACACTCTCGCAGCAAAAATCGCGCCTAAGGACCAGAAGCTTCCGACTACCACACCGGTTAGAACCGTTCCAGCGAATGCAGTTTTGGAACGTCGGTATAGAAGTGCAAAATCAAGCTTTGCCGGATGTACTGATTCTGGTGGGTTCGTGTCAGAAAGCCCCAAAGGCACAATCGATAGCGCAATAAATATCGATGCTAGAATGAAAGGCAAAGCCGAATCTACTACGACCGCACCTATTATAAATTGACCCAAGGCCATCGCGCCTAAAACTATAAATGCGTAGATAGAGAGAATCCTACCGCGATTTAATTCATTGGTCTGTGAATTAAGCCAGCTTTCAATTACGGAATAGAGCCCGCTAATCGCGATCCCCATAATAAACCTCATTAAAAACCATAGCACCCAGTTCTCTGTAATACCAAGAATCAGTAATGCGCTGAGAAAGAGAGCCGCAAGCGATCCAAAACAGCGGATATGTCCCACCCGAAAAATTACATATGGGGATAACATGCATCCTGCGATAAATCCGAGAAAGTAGCCTGATGCAGTGGCGGCTATTATGAAGTCTGGTATGTTCGCACCTTGTGCCTTAAGGGGCAGCATAGTGAGCTGCATCCCATGCCCCACTAGAAGAAGTGCCGTAGAAAAAAGCAGCGATGCCAAATTGAGTGGAGTAGACATCGTCTTACTTCTCATACCTGATTTTCGAAGCGGCGATCATACGCTTCGGTATTGCCGAGACAAGCTTAGATTTTGTGAATTTTAAATGCTTTCAGCGGATCTTCTGATTTAAAATTATTGGTCGTAAGTTCAAGAAATAAGAGACGCAAATCTATCTTGCTAAAGATAGATCTTGCAATTTGATTAGTTAATAAATTTGATGCGATCGACGCGAGAAATACCAGACAGGCGTACCCAATAAAAGCAAGATGAATCCCTGGAGAGCAATTTCCAATCCGCTTCCTACAATTGCAAACAAAGAAAATGAAAATGCCGCTATGGCCGTTAGTCTTGCTATCAAATGAACAGATTTTCCTTCAGAATTATCTCTTTGTTGAAGCAATAATTCAGCCACCGCAGACGCAGCATAAGGAAGAAGCGTTGCCAGCGTAGAAAGCAAGATTAGTAATTCAAAAATAGAGACTAGACCACGGCTAAAATTCATCCCTATTAGGACTGAGGCGATTAGCCCCGCCAAAACCAAAGAGAATTGAGGAACTCCTCGGTTATTAAGCTGGCCCATGCGATCTGGAAAAAGCCTGTCAAGAGCAATTGCTCGACTTAACATACCAGCGGCTAAGGTATTCCCATTCATCGCACCAAGGGTTGAGATCATCGCTCCCATTGCCACCAGGGAAGCTCCTGCAGCACCTAATATATAAACTGCCGCATCGGCAAATGGTGCGGTGGATTTTCCAAGCTCATCTAAAGGCACAAGTGCCATCACACCGATACCAGCAGCTACGTATATTGCCGTCCCAGTTAACGTTCCAAATAATAATGCCTTTGGTATCGTTCTTCCGGGATCTATGACGTCATCAGCGGGAACCGATCCGTTTTCGATACCTGTATAAGCCCACATCGTGATCATCACCATACTGGCGATCAGAAAAATAACCGACTGTTCATCAGGATTTTTCGATGGCACTGACTCGAAATCTCCAAGATAGATTCCACCGACCGCCACAATGAATAAGGGCAGCAATTTTAGAAGAGTCGTTACTAGCTGTAATACTCCAACTGAACCGACTCCAGAAATGTTTACGCCGGTAGTAATCCAAATCAATGCAATCGCTGTGACCCCTGCCAATGCCGGTTCGGAGGCAAGTTGTGGCCAAAAAAATGCGAGGTAGCCAACGAATGCAACGGCTATTGATGCGGTAGCTAGCACATAAGATATCCAATGGCCCCAACCGACATAAAACCCTGGTATCTCACCAAAGGCTTCCCTGACATAGGCGTAAGGGCCACCAAGATGTGGAGATCGCCTGGCAAGCCTGCCTAATGTTAAGGCGATTAAAATGGTACCAGCACCAGAAATTAGCCAGCCTAACACGCTGTATTTTCCATAAGGAGCAAGCACAGCTGGGAGCATAAAAACTCCGCTTCCTATCATGCTTCCTACAACAAGCGCCCAACAACGCCAGAAACCAATACTTCGGGACATATACCTTTCCAATCAGATCCATCAAAAACACACCGCTGACGATCATGTGGAGTGTCTATACTTAATAAGATTAAATCTTAGCACATAATAAAAAATCAGATCTGAGATGACATCAATACAAGAATACAACTGCGCTAGTAGTTCAGACTCTTACAGATTTAAGCGCTTCTGACAATGCTCTAACGAGAATCCTCGATGCTCCATGAAACGGGCTCTTTTTGCTGTTTCTTTGAAATCCTCGCAGACTGCCTTCCCAAACTTCTTATCAAGCACCTCTGTTGCATTATGCTCCCAATCGGGTTCAAAAACCTCGAGCGAAGCGGCTGACAGATTCTCTTCCACACCGCGTTCTTGAAGTTCTTTACGAATTCGAATGGGACCAAAACCCTTCTGGATGCGATAACGTATGAATGACTCTGTAAAACGACGATCACTTTGCAGTCCCTTGAAGATTAAACTTTCTACTACCTCTTGAACATCTTCTGGAGACTCAAATCGTTCATTTAGCCGAACTACAAGCTCGTGCCTCGTGTATTCACGGCGAGAAAGATGACTCATGGCAACACGACGAATCTCTCTCTTTATATCCTTAATTGAGCATTGTTCCATCATTCTTCCAAATAAGAGGATGTTTGCGAGGAATTCTGAGAACTCCTCGTTAGAATCATTCCACCTGACACGACTTGTCGAAAGCGCTTTGCAGGCGTTTAGTTTTACTCGTCGACCTTTTCGGTTTCATCAGTTTTTGC
This sequence comes from uncultured Halieaceae bacterium, assembly GCA_913051825.1. Taxonomy (GTDB): domain Bacteria; phylum Pseudomonadota; class Gammaproteobacteria; order Pseudomonadales; family Halieaceae; genus CABYJX01. The sequence continues at coordinate 32,826 of CAJXCR010000003.1, read as the reverse complement.
CGATTTGTCTTCCGACTCATCAACTGTAACTGCCAAAAGCTCACCTCGTATCTTAGACTCAATCTCATCTGCAATTGATTGATTTTCCTCTAAAAATCTAGCCGAGTTTGCTTTACCTTGACCAATCTTATCACCATTGTAGGAGTACCATGCTCCAGACTTATCCAATAGGTTAAGTTTAACACCCCAATCGATAAGCTCTCCCATATGATAAATTCCACTCCCGTACATGATTTGAAACTCTGCCTGTTTAAATGGTGGAGCAACTTTATTCTTAACGACCTTGACGCGAGTCTCGTTGCCAATCACTTCGTCCCCATCTTTTACGGCGCCTATTCGCCTAATATCTAATCGGACTGAAGAGTAGAATTTCAAAGCATTTCCACCAGTCGTTGTTTCCGGGTTTCCAAACATTACACCAATTTTCATACGAATCTGGTTGATAAAAATCACGAGGCAGTTGGTTTGTTTAATCGCGCCAGTTAGTTTGCGCATTGCCTGACTTAAGAGTCGTGCCTGCAATCCCACATGCGAATCTCCCATATCACCTTCAATCTCCGCCCGCGGGGTTAGAGCTGCCACAGAATCGATTACGATTACATCAACACCCCCGGAGCGAACTAATAGTTCGGCAACCTCCAAAGCTTGCTCTCCAGTATCCGGCTGAGAAACTACCAGGTCATCAATTTGAACGCCTAACTTTTCTGCGTAGGTGGGATCGAGTGCATGCTCTGCATCGATAAACGCTGCGGTACCGCCGCTCTTTTGCGCCTCGGCAATCACTTGCAGTGTTAAGGTGGTCTTTCCAGATGATTCAGGGCCATAAATCTCGCATATTCGACCTTTGGGTAGCCCTCCTATGCCTAAAGCAATGTCTAATCCCAGCGAACCAGTTGAAATTGCAGGGATAGCTTCTCGCTCGTCATCACCCATTCGCATTGCCGTGCCCTTGCCAAACTGACGTTCTATTTGACCTAAAGCTGCCTCAAGTGCTTTCTTTCGATTTGCGTCCATGCTAATTGCCTCTCATCTAGTTAAATCAATACTGCCTCGCCGAGTTTGTGCGTCGTTTAAGTGACGATAGGATCGCTCCCCTCACAAACTACTGTATGTATATTCAGTTGTTTAATTTAAGAATGCAACCCCTAATGAGATATTTTTACGCTTCGATAAAAACATGTGCCTGATTAGGCTACATATTGAAAAGCACGATTAAGATACATCACCAATGCTCTCTGCCACAACCAAAAGCGTCTCTGAAACATTAACCGGATCCAGGCCAACCTGCTGGACTAATCGACGCTTCATGTCTACTGTCCAAAATCTATTGAGGTGATCAACAGTCCGCGCGGCAGCAACTTCAGGAGTAAGTCGAGCACCGATATTGGTAGATATTTGCTCCGCCATTTTTACAAGTTGCTGATCCCGAGAAGTACTCACGAAACGTCAGCTTCTAGCGAATTTAGAATTCGCTCCTTTCCGCTATATACCATTTCATCCTTACGAGATAAGTAACATATAAGGGTCAGTCCGGCGCGTTCTGCCTCTTCAATAGCGACAGATGTTGGAGCCGAAACACAGGCTAATATAGGCACACCCATCACAGCAGCTTTACTAACAAGCTCATAACTGGCACGACTGGTCATTAGGATAAAGCCCTCCAGCGAATGATTAGCCCGTAACATTGCGCCAATCAACTTATCCAGCGCATTATGCCGTCCAACATCCTCTCGAACTAAGATTATTTCACCCTCGCAACTGCATAAAGCCGCAGCATGAGCCGATCCAGTTACACCACGAATAACCTGGTGAGCATTTAGGCCTCGTTTGGCTTTGCGAAGTGCAGCAATATTTATACTCGCCTGAGTAGTAATTTGAGGTATTCCAGGCAAAGCTTCCTTCAACGACTCAACACCACATAGGCCACATCCACTTCTACCTGCAAAGCTTCGACGCTTGGCTTTAAGGCCTGAAAAAGATCTGGATGAAATTAATATCTCTAGCTCAATTCCCTGTTCACGAGCAACCAGATCAATTCCCAGAATCTCGTCTGGTGATGAGACGATCCCTTCGGTGTAACTTAGACCAATGGCGAAATCTTCAAGATCGAATGGAGTGGCCATCATAACAGCATGAGAAATGCCATTGTAGACAAAGGCAATCGCCCTCTCTTCAATCACATGGTCTAATTCCTTATGAATTCCTGAGGCATCAACACGATGTCTAGAGACAGTTTTTGCGGAAGTCGAAAACTTCGACGTCATATCGTAGTGGCTTTTTCCAAAAATCGTTTTTGCTGGTCTTCAAATGCTACAAATCTTTGCTGCCACTCAGACGGTTGAGATACCTTTACCACCTCGACAGCGGTGACTTTGTATTCTGGACAATTCGTCGCCCAATCAGAGTTATCTGTAGTAATCACATTAGCCCCTGACACAGGGTGATGAAATGTGGTGTACACAACGCCGGGTTTAACATGCTTTGATACCTTAACTCTTAGTACGGTACTGCCTGCTCGACTTGTGATACCAACCCAATCACCTTCGTGTATCCCTCTTTCTTCAGCATCGTGCGGATGAATCTCCAGTTGATCTTCATCGTGCCACTGAAGGTTATCGGTTCTGCGAGTTTGAGCTCCCACATTGTACTGAGTAAGTATTCGACCGGTGGTCATCAGGAGGGGAAATCGCCGATTTGCGCGCTCTTCAGTTGGGACATACTCTGTTATACCAAAGTATCCTTGGCCTCGCACGAAGCTATCCACATGCATAATAGGGGTGCCCAAGGGAGCATCTTTATTGCAAGGCCACTGTATACTGCCTACTTCGTCAAGTTTTTCATAGCTCATACCATGAAATGTAGGGGTCAACTGAGCAACCTCATCCATAATTTCTGACGGATGCGAATAGTTCATCTTACAGCCCAGCGCATTTGCTAGGGCCATAGTAACTTCCCAGTCTTCTTTACCGCTCATTGGCGACATCACCTTGCGCACACGAGATATTCTGCGCTCCGCGTTTGTAAAGGTGCCATTTTTTTCTAGGAATGTAGAACCTGGCAAAAACACATGCGCGAACTTTGCCGTCTCATTTAGAAAAATATCTTGTACTATTAAGCAATCTAACGAACTCAGGGCGGCCTCAATATGCTGAGTATTTGGATCCGACTGAGCAACATCCTCGCCCTGACAATATAGACCCCGAAAGTCACCTCCTATCGAAGCATCAAACATATTCGGTATCCGTAAACCAGGCTCCGGATCTAGAGAAACATTCCATGCTTCCTCAAACGAGTTCCTTACGACTTCATCGGAGACATGCCGATACCCAGGTAACTCATGCGGAAAAGAACCCATGTCACATGAGCCTTGCACGTTATTCTGTCCTCTGAGGGGATTTACTCCCACCCCTTCTCGACCTAAATTCCCAGTAAGCATTGCTAAATTAGCAATAGCCATGACTGATGTAGAGCCTTGGCTATGCTCTGTGACACCTAGTCCATAGTAAATTGCACTATTTTTACCCTCTGCGAATAGTCTGGCAGCTTCTCTCAAATCCTTAGCAATTACACCGGTATGCATTTCCGTTGACTCAGGCGAATAACATGGATCACGAATAAAATTTATCCAATCTTCAAATGCTTCTCTCTCGCACCGCTCGTCAACAAAGGCTGCGTCATACAGTTTTTCCTCGACAATGATATGGGCTAGAGAATTTAAAACGGCGACATTCGTGCCGGGATTTACTGGAAGATGGTAACTCGCGACTACGTGGGGGGATTGAACCAGTTCTATTTGCCTGGGGTCGATTACGATTAACTTGGCACCTTCTCGAACTCTACGCTTTAGTCGAGATGCAAAAACCGGATGCGCATCGGTCGGGTTTGCACCGATAACCAAGATTACATCAGATTTCTCTATTGAGGCAAAAGTTTGAGTTCCTGCTGACTCGCCCAGAGTGGTTTTCAATCCATAGCCTGTGGGTGAATGACATACCCTGGCACAGGTATCAATATTATTATTTCCAAAACCTGCTCTCACAAGCTTTTGAACTAGAAATACTTCTTCATTGGTGCACCTAGATGAACTTATAGCCCCGACGCTGTTACGGCCATAACGTGACTGAATCGCCCTAAATCTTTTTGCCGCAAATGAAATAGCCTCCTCCCAACTAACGACACTCCAGCCTTGATCAATGCTTTCCCTAATCATAGGGTGAACGACACGATCTTTGTGTGAGGCGTAGCTAAATGCGAACCGCCCCTTAACGCAAGCATGTCCCTCATTAGCTTTGCCGTCTTTCCAGGGAGTCATGCGAACCACTTCGTCATCCTTAACTTCTGCCTTAAATGAACACCCGACCCCGCAATATCCGCATGTGGTTACCGTGCTATATTCAGGTCGACCGTGTTCAATAATACTTTTTTCAGTTAAAGCAGCTGTGGGACACACATTTACGCAGGCACCGCATGACACGCATTCTGAATCCATAAAGGACTCAGATTGTCCCGCATTAACCTTAGAGGTAAAACCGCGGCCCTCTATACTCAGAGCGAACGTGCCTTGCACTTCTTCACAAGCCCGGACACATCTTGAACAAACAATGCAACTACTCGGGTCAAATGTAAAATAAGGGTTGGAACAATCTTTTTCTGAATCTAAATGACTAAGCCCTTCAAACCCATACCTCACCGACTTCAAACCCACCTGTGTAGCTAAATCTTGTAGCTCACACTCCCCTGTTGCGCAGAGAACGCAATCTTGGGGATGATCCGACATGTAGAGCTCCATCACATTGTGCCGCAGCCCTTTGACAGGACCACTTTGAGTGCTGACCTCCATTCCGGGTTCAACCGGAGTAGTGCACGATGCGGGAAACCCTTTTCTACCTTCAATCTCTACAAGACAAATGCGACATGAACCAAATGGCTCAAGGGAATCGCTAGCGCAAAGCTTAGGTATGTCAATTCCTGCTTCCACGGCGGCTCTCATCACTGAGGTGCCTTCTGGAACAGTGACTTTCACCCCATCAATCGTTAGCTCTACCTGAAGTTCCGAAGAGCGAAGAGGCGTGCCGTAATCAAGATCAGGCTCATAAAACTGCAGCATTAGGAAATACCTTCTCTAGACAGAGACTTATCCGGGCCTTTTACACCAAAATCAAAGTTTTTGAAAGCACTCCTTACTGGCCCCGGTGTCAACCCCCCCATAGCACAAAGAGAACCGGACTCCATGGTTTCACATAAATCTTCCAACAAGATCAAGTTTTCATTGACTCGATCACCCTTTCGGATCTTATCAATCACCTCCGCACCTCGAACTGCGCCAATTCGGCAAGGGGTACATTTGCCACAAGACTCGTGAGCACAAAACTCCATAGCGAAGCTGGCCTGCGCCAACATGTCAGCTGAATCATCAAAGATCACAACTCCACCGTGGCCAAGCATCCCTCCTACCTTTGCAAACTCCTCATATTCCATAGGAGTATCCCAGCGCGTCGAATCTAAATACGCACCAAGAGGACCGCCCACCTGAATTGCATACATCGGCCGTCCACTAAAGGTGCCCCCTGCATAGTCCTTTAAAACATCCGACAATTTGACTCCAAAGGGCACCTCTACTAATCCGCCTCTAGCAACATTCCCAGCAAGTTGAACAGTAAGTGTGCCTAGTGAGCGTCCAGCGCCCAGACTCGCATAATACTGACTGCCCTGAGACATAATTGTCGTCACTGCAGCAAGCGTCAACACATTATTAACGACTGTCGGTTTTCCAAATAACCCTTCTTTCGCTGGTAACGGAGGTTTCGCCCGCACCAGGCCTCTGCGACCTTCAAGGCTTGAAAGAAGTGAGGTTTCCTCTCCGCAGATATAGGCACCAGCGCCCAGTCGTATCTCTATCTCAAAATCTCTTCCAGAATTTAAGATATTTTCGCCCAAATAACCTTCTCGCCTAGCAATATCCAAAGCCAACGAAAGTTGCCGATACGCTAAAGGATACTCAGATCTAAGGTAGATATACCCTAACGTCGCCCCGACCGCCGCTCCCGCAATGACCATGCCTTCAATTAACTGAAAGGGATCAGCCTCCATAAGCAAACGGTCTGCAAAAGTTCCAGAATCACCTTCATCAGCATTACAAACAATGTATTTTTGATCAGCGGGTGTATCTAACACGGTTTGCCACTTTATACCCGTAGGAAAAGCTGCGCCGCCTCGGCCACGAAGACCGGATTCCAAAACTTGAGTAACAATCTCCTGTGAAGTTAGCGTTGCTGATTTTTCCAGGCCCGAAAATCCCGATAATTTTGTGTAGGTATGCATGCATACGGGATCGCCAAGACCTGCTCGAGCGAACGTAACCCTCTCCTGATTGGCAAGCCAAGGGATATCTTCAGTTAAGCCAAGGTATTTTGGATGGTCTTCAAGACGGTCTGGTAAACATTCTAAAAGTTCTGGGACGTCCTCAACTCCAATCGGTCCAAAAGCATATCGACCAGCAGCGAGCTCCACCTCGACCAATGGCTCCAACCAAAATGCACCTCTCGATCCGTTGCGACATATCTCTGCTTCTAAAGCATGTTGAGCGCGAGAAAGAGCCTGCGCAACATCATCGGCGTCCAGCGCTACAGCACTAGTGTCTTTAGGGATAAATATTTTCAAAATACAAACCTAATCCAAATCATCTAAAAGACGAGAAAGCTTGCTTGGCGTCACTCGACCAATCATTCGGCCAGCGAGTTCTATTGTTGGTCCACTGGCGCAATTACCAAAACAATATGCAGCTTCAATCGAGATACCTTCTTTATCCTGATTTTTAGTGGGCATCTCACCAAATCTATCTTCCACAAATTGCTGTAAATCCCTGGAACCAGTCGCTTGGCATGCCTCGGCGCAGCACACCTTTAGCAAATGCTTTGCTACTCCTTCGGTCTTAAAGTCCTCGTAAAAACTAACTACACCATGGACCTCTGCCCTGGAGATGTTTAATGCCTTAGCAATAGGTCTTAAAGCATCAGGTGGAATAAACCCGAAAGCTGATTGCACATCATGAAGCAGCGGAAGGAGCGCGCCTGGTCGATCCTTCCAAACAGATATACACGTGTTTAAACGCTCGACATCAAACATTCTATAACCCAATTAGAAAGCGAATTTATCGTGAACCATTACGCAGTGACGGCTAAAACCGACTAATAAAGAACTACCGATCTAATGCTTTCTCCCGAATGCATCAAGTCAAAGGCCTCATTTATGTCATTCAACGGCATTGTATGAGTTATTAAGTCATCAATATTCAGCTTTCCTTCCATGTACCAGTCGACTATTTTGGGCACATCTGTACGACCACGAGCTCCGCCAAATGCCGTCCCATGCCAGGATCTTCCTGTCACGAGTTGAAAAGGACGCGTTGAAATTTCCTGTCCTGCCCCAGCAACACCAATTATACAGCTTTGCCCCCATCCCTTATGGCAACATTCCAGAGCATCACGCATTACATTTACATTGCCTATGCATTCAAAACTATAATCAACTCCTCCACCTGTAAGATCTATTATATGTTGGCTAAGATTCTCCACATCATTCGGATTGACAAAATCCGTCATTCCAAATTTAGTTGCCAGGTCAACTTTCGTGCTGTTGAGATCGACCCCAATTATCTTGGTTGCTCCTACCATCTTGGCGCCCTGAATCACGTTAAGACCAATACCCCCTAGGCCAAAAACCGCAACACTACTGCCTGGCTCGACCTTCATAGTAAAGGCAACCGCCCCAATCCCAGTCGTGACACCGCACCCTATATAACAAATCTTCTCAAATGGAGCATCCTCTCTAACTTTAGCCAGAGCTATCTCTGGAAGCACCGTATAGTTTGAAAAAGTAGAACAACCCATGTAGTGCAAAATAGGCTTGCCATCAAGAGAAAATCGACTTGAACCATCTGGCATTACCCCTTGCCCTTGTGTCTCTCTAATAGCCTGGCAGAGGTTAGTCTTCGGATTAAGACAAAAATCGCATGTCCTGCATTCTGGTGTATAAAGGGGAATAACATGGTCACCAGTTTTTACGCTGGTCACACCAGGGCCAGTCTCGACAACCACTCCTGCCCCTTCATGTCCTAATATAGCTGGGAAGGCTCCCTCTGGGTCATCACCTGAAAGTGTAAAAGCATCTGTATGACAAATTCCTGTCGCCTTAACCTCCACCAAGACCTCTCCAGATTTCGGTCCTTCAAGGTCAACCTCAGCAATTTCTAGGGGCTTTCCCGACTCAAATGCAACGGCTGCACGTGTTTTCATGGTTATTTCCAAATAGTGTATATACCCAGAGCGTATTTAAGACATTAAAGAATTCAAGAACAACCTCTTTTTTATAATGAATATGCGAAAAAATACCCTCTAAAAGAGCTTACTTTACTTAAATTACAGGCGATCCGCGTTTAAAAAGCATGCGTATAATTGATGCAGAGCTACTTTCGAAAGCAGTTGCACCCCATACTAATTAAAACTGAGGCAACAAGTTGCGTTTGCGAGTCAACCCAGTTAAAGTTTCGCCCCTTAAAAATTGGCATATTTGCGCTATATTCGGCCGCAATACGGAGCGAGAATATCTCCGTCAGAATAAGCGCTTATGTACGGTCAATGATTCTCACATAAAATGGTTGAAGTTTTTTAAGCCGAACCCTGCAAGAGCGGCCAAGGGTTTTTACTTTTGTGCTCCTATAGGGAAATAAGGGCGTTATTTAAGTGGAAAATCTAGCAGCTGAACAATCAATATTACCTGTATTCGTTTTTTTCGGCGCGATTCTGCTTTTGGTAGCAACTATGCTGGGAATTGCATCGGTTCTTGGAGAACGAAAGCAAACTAAGACAACTGACCTACCCTATGAATCGGGAATAATAGCGGTCGGTAGTTCGCAGGTAAGGCTCTCAGTAGACTTCTTTTTGATCGCAATATTTTTTGTAATCTTCGATTTGGAAACTGTCTTTATCTTCGCGTGGGCAATCGCGTTTTTTGAACTAGGTTGGCATGGTTACCTCGCCGTAGTGGTGTTCATTTTAATTCTAACCATAGCATTGATCTATGAGTGGAAATCAGGCGCACTCAATTGGGGTGTCAAATCCCAGACCGCGCGCAAGGAGACCAGCTAGTGGAATGGAATATTACAAAAGTTAATACAGGCACCACAGCTACAGGTGAAAACGAACCAAAAGGTATTTCTGTAGAAGAACAGGTAAAGCGAAATGTCTTCTTTGCAAAGCTTGAAGATCTAATTGCATGGGGGCGCGCACACTCTTTGTGGCCATTCAACTTTGGTCTCTCCTGCTGCTACGTAGAAATGGCAACCTCATTTACATCACGACATGACATTGCACGCTTTGGTTCTGAAGTGATCCGAGCGACACCAAGACAGGCCGATTTGATGGTCATCTCTGGTACATGTTTTAGAAAAATGGCCCCAGTTGTTCAACATCTTTACGAGCAGCTGCTAGAGCCTCGATGGATAATTTCGATGGGATCATGCGCGAACTCAGGGGGCATGTACGATATATATAGTGTAGTGCAGGGAGTCGATAAATTTATACCAGTGGATGTCTATGTTCCAGGATGCCCCCCAAGGCCAGAAGCATTGATGCAGGGATTACTCATGCTGCAGGATGCAATTGGACAGGAAAGAAGGCCTCTGAGCTGGGTAGTTGGAGACCAGACGGTCGTTAAACCGGATATGCCAAGCCAACGTGATCGCTTGCTTGAGGAAAGATCACTGGCGACTGAGCTTAGAAGTCCGGATAAAGTATAAGAGAACCGCTGTGACTGTTGATGAAACCCAAAATTTAAGACCTGACAAAAATCATGGGATACCAGACAGCACCTTCGTTGCCTCACACGTTCAGAAAACACCCGATAGTGTAAAGACTTACTGGGTCGCCAGGGACGAATTACTCCCTTTACTAAAAGAATTAAAACCTATTTATCCCATGCTCTTTGACTTGTTTGGGATAGATGAGCGGCATCGAGAAAAAGCTACGGGCCAACCTCATGCCGATTTCACCGTGGTTTATCATTTACTCTCATTTGAAAAGAGTGCAGAAATCCGCATCAAGATCAGCATAGTAGAACCAGAGACCGTACCAAGTATCGTGAGTATATGGCCTGCAGCCAATTGGTATGAGAGAGAAGCATGGGACATGTTTGGCATTGTTTTCGAAGGCCACCCCAATCTTCGAAGAATCTTACTTCCACCACTGTGGGAAGGTCATGCGCTTCGTAAGGAGCATCCAGCCAGAGCTACAGAAATGGAACCGTTCAGCATGAGCGAGGAACTGCTCGATGCCGAACAAGAGGCTTTGCTATTTCGTCCGGAAGAGTGGGGCATGACTCAAGAAAATGAAGACTCGGAATTTATGTTCTTGAATCTGGGCCCTAATCACCCCAGTGTCCATGGAGTATTTCGAATCGCCTTACAGTTAGATGGTGAAGAGATTGTTGATGCTGTCCCCGACATTGGATATCACCATCGAGGTGCGGAAAAGATGGGTGAACGGCAGAGCTGGCATTCCTATATTCCTTATACCGACCGAATTGACTACCTCGGCGGAGTAATGAATAACCTACCCTACGTCATGGCAGTGGAGACGCTAGCTAATATTACCGTGCCTGACCGGGCAAAAGTCATCAGGATTATGCTCTCCGAGCTGTTTAGGATTTCCAGCCATCTGGTGTTTTATGGAACCTTCGCGCAGGACGTAGGCCAGATGTCGCCAGTTTTTTATATGTTCGCTGACAGAGAGAGACTGTTCGGCATCGTAGAGGCAATTACCGGTGGTCGTATGCATCCTGCTTGGTTTCGCATTGGTGGCGTCGCCCAAGATCTGCCAGAAGGCTGGGATACTATGGTGCGTGAATTCATAGATAGTATGCCGGCCAGACTAGATCACTATGAAAAAATGGCCATGCAGAACTCTATTTTAAAGCGGCGCACGATTGGGATAGGAGAATACAATACGTCTGAAGCACTCGAGTGGGGAGTGACTGGACCAAGTCTTCGAGCAACAGGTCTAGATTGGGACCTGAGAAAGAAAAGACCTTATGGCGGCTACGATCAGTTCGACTTTGAGGTTCCAACCGCCCATAGGGGAGATTGCTACGACAGAGCAGTAGTGAGGATAGAGGAAATTCGTCAAAGCCTGCGGATAATTCGTCAGTGTGTTGATAATATGCCTGCTGGACCCTATAAAAGCGAACACAAGCTCACTACGCCTCCACCAAAGGACAGAACATTACAAGATATTGAGACGCTTATTCATCACTTCCTAAATGTCAGCTGGGGTCCTGTTGTCCCTGCTGGGGAAGCGTCCGTAATGGTTGAGGCGACAAAGGGACTAAATGGATATCATCTCGTTAGTGACGGCGGCACTACATCCTATAGAACCAGAATACGAACACCTTCTTTCCCACATCTTCAAATGATACCTCTCATCAGCAGAGGGCTAATGATTCCAGACCTTATTGCTATCGTCGCGAGCATAGATTTTGTAATGGCAGATGTAGATCGATGAATAATTCTGTTAACTCGCTATCGACAGAAGAGCTAAGTGCCATAGATGAAGAACTGGAGCATGCTCCCTACAGGTCTGCTGTTGCAATAGACGCGCTAAAAATTGTCCAGTCACACAGAGGATGGGTTTCCGATTCAAGCATAAAAGAAATAGCGAATTACCTAGAGATGTCATCGGAAGAACTAGACAGTATAGCTACCTTCTATAACCTAATTTTTAGGCGGCCAGTAGGAGAGAATGTCATTCTGTTTTGCGACAGTGTTAGCTGTTGGATAAGAGGATGCGCCAAATTGGAAAAGCACATCAACAAGACTCTGGGAATTACTAGAGGACAGACAACAGAGGATGACAAATTCACCCTTGTACCGGTCCCTTGCCTCGGCGCCTGTGATAAAGCGCCTGTGATGATGGTCGGTGATTCTCTTCACGAGAATCTAACTGAGGAATCAATTAATAGAATTTTAGAAGACGCAGCTGTCAAAGGTAAAGAGAGATGATCACTACTCCTTTGACAAAAAACGTTCATGAAGACAGAAGAGTTGTTCTCGTAGAAGACTATGAAGCTAACGGAGGATATCAAGGCGCTCGAAAATCCATTACTCAAATGACTCCTTCGGAATGTCTCCAGGTGATCAAGGACTCTAACCTTAGAGGTCGAGGCGGAGCAGGCTTTCCGACCGGAATGAAATGGAGCTTTGTTCCCATGGATAACGTATCGCCTGGGCATAAATACCTCGTATGTAATGCTGATGAAATGGAACCGGGAACATTTAAAGATCGGCTGCTTATGGAGTGTGACCCACATCAACTTATCGAAGGAATGATCTGTGGTTCATATACGATCCAGGCCGACATTGCATATATCTTTCTTCGTGGTGAATATGTCAAAGCTGCAGAAACGCTGTCACAAGCCATTAAGGAATGCTACGCCAAAGGTTACTTAGGAAGGAGCATCATGGGAACGAATTACTCTCTCGATCTCTACCTTCATACCAGCGCTGGTCGATATATATGTGGCGAAGAGACAGCACTAATAAACTCCCTAGAAGGCAAACGAGCCAATCCGAGAGCAAAGCCTCCATTTCCGCAAGTCAGTGGTCTTTGGGGAAGACCCACGATCGTCAACAATGTTGAGACATTGTGCAACATATCTCACATTCTTGATCATGGTCCCGAATGGTTTCAAGAACTAGGAATAGGTGAAGACGCTGGAACAAAAATGTATGGCGTCAGTGGCAACGTTCAAAACCCAGGTTGCTGGGAATTACCTATCGGAACAACGATTAGGGAAATATTAGAAGTGCATGCAGGTGGAATGTTACCTGGTTATAGTTTTCGAGGACTTCTGCCAGGAGGGGGTTCTACTGATTTCCTCGTCGAAGAACATCTAGATCTCGCAATGGATTATGGAACTATAGGCAAAGCGGGAAGCCGAATGGGTACCGGAACCATGATTATTCTCGACGATAAAACTTGTCCAGTCGGCATGGTGAAAAATTTAATAGATTTTTTCGCTCACGAGTCCTGTGGGTTCTGCACGCCTTGCCGGGATGGATTACCTCAAACTGCTCATATACTTCAAGATATGTCTTCGGGTAAAGGCGAAACCCGCGACATTGAAACCCTAGAAAGACTAGTTAAATTTATTGGATCTATTGGCAATACACACTGCGCTCTCGCACCTGGTGCAATGGAACCGCTGCAGAGTGCCATGAAATATTTTCCTGAAGATTTCGAAAGACACGCTGAAGGAAAAAAATGTAACTATTGTGAAACTGACTAAATTCCCATGGAGAAGCTATGCCTACCATTGTAATTGATGGTAAAGAGTATGAAGTTCCGCAAGGCGAGAATATTCTCGAGGCTTGTTTGGGCCTTGGATTGGACCTGCCCTACTTCTGCTGGCACCCGGCAATGGGGTCTATAGGCTCCTGTCGTCAATGTGCGATCATCCAATACCAAAATCCCGAAGATGAGCGCGGCAAACTTGTCATGGGATGCATGACTCCAGTTCAGGATGGCGCTAGATTTTCTATTACCAATGAAGCTGCTTCATCGTTCCGAGAATTCATTATTGAATCGTTAATGGTGAATCACCCTCATGACTGCCCGGTTTGTGCAGAAGGAGGTGAATGTCATCTGCAGGACATGACAGTGATGGCTGGCCATAGAGATAGGCGATACAGAGGTCTAAAGAAAACCCATCGTAATCAGTATTTAGGGCCTCTTATCCACCATGAAATGAACAGGTGCATTACCTGCTATCGATGTGTCCGATTCTATAAAGATTATGCAGGAGGAAGCGACTTGTCGGCGATGGCTTCGCACGATCATGTATATTTCGGAAGACATGAGGATGGCAAACTTGAAAGTCCATTTTCTGGAAATCTTGTAGAAGTCTGTCCGACCGGCGTTTTTACAGACAAGCACCTTGTCAACGACTACACACGAAAATGGGATCTCCAATCTGCCCCTTCAATCTGCCCTGGTTGTTCCGTTGGATGCAATACTAGTCCTGGTGAACGCTATGGAAAACTCAAGAGAGTACATAATCGTTATAACCCTGACATTAATGGTTATTTTTTATGTGATAAGGGTCGATTTGGAGCCACCTACGTCAACAGTGAGAAAAGGATTCCCGCGGTAGGCCGACGATCAAAAGACGGTCTTTTCGATGCAATTGATTCTAGTCAGGCACTAACCGCTATAGCGAAAGGTTTAAGCACCTCTAAAGTGATCGGAATCGGATCGCCTCGTGCTTCCATAGAGACTAACTTCGCACTGCAAAACTTGGTTGGTCAGCAAAACTTCTGTACAGGAATCTCTGAAACAGAAACAGCACTCGTATCGGCCTGCATAGAAGCTATCAAAGAATCCGGAGCAAAAATTCCTTCGCCTCGTGAAATAGAAAGATGCGATGCTATTCTCATTCTGGGAGAAGATGTTACTAATACCGCCACAAGAATTGCTTTATCTCTTAGGCAAGCTGTACGCAATGAAGCTTACAACATGGCAGAGGGACTTCAATTACAGAGTTGGCAAGATGCGGCGACGAGAAATTTGGCGCAAGATGAACGTAGTCCATTATTTTTAGCTAGCCCTCATGCAACTCAATTGGATGATATTGCCGAAGGTATCTTTAATCTCAGTCCGTCAAATATTGCACATCTAGGTTACTCGGTAGCTTCACTAATCGAAGGCAAGAGAGATGACGCGGTAACGAAAACAGATGCCAACGACTATGGCAATATCGCTGAAGCCCTTCTTAAGGCTGAACGCCCGCTCATAATAAGTGGCACCGGGGTCACGGATACATCAGTCGTTAAGGCAGCAAGTTCAATAGCATCTGCCCTGGTGGCCAAAGGGAAGGAAACGTATTTGTCGCTTATCTATCAAGAAGCTAATACGCTAGGAATCACTCTGCTAGACCAAGGACAGGGACCTTCACTTTCAAATATATTTGAGCAGGGGGAAAATAATAATATTCAAACTCTCATCATCGTTGAGAACGATCTTTACAGGCGCGCAGCAAAGCACAAGGTGGATAAACTGCTACAAGCGGCAGATCAAGTGATTGTTCTAGATATTATGGACAATGAAACTTGTACCCAGGCAGATATTGTTATTCCGGCATCTAGCTTTGCGGAATGTGAAGGAACACTTATCAATTTTGAAGGCAGAGCACAGCGCCATTTTCCGGTATTTGAAAGTAAACACCCATGTCGTCCTAGTTGGGAATGGATAACAGAGATTGGCAAAATTTCAAGTAATAAAAATATGCTGGAATGGCAATGTTTTGACGATATTAACAAGGCATGCAGTGAATCCAGCTCTACGCTGACCGGGATAAATGAGGTGGCGCCAGATAGAAAGTACCGAGTCGGCGGAAGAAAAATTCCACGCCAACCACATCGCTATAGCGGACGTACTGCAATGATTGCAAATCTCTCGGTTCATGAGCCGAAGCAGACAGATGATACTGAGACCCCACTCGGATTCACCATGGAAGGACATAGTGGCGATCGCCCTGGCGAACTTATCCCATTCGTATGGGCCCCTGGCTGGAATTCAAATCATTCCGTTCACAAACTTCAGACCGGTAGCGAGAGAGAACTAAAAGGTGGTCGATCGGTTGTTAAGATTGAAAGCAAAAACTTGATCCAATCTAAACAGCAGGTTAAATCGGTGAGCCAAAATAACGATCAAGATCACTTCATTGCTGTGGCAATGTATAAGTTTTTTGGCACTGGAGAATTAAGTTCCCAGTCCCCTGGGATCATTGAGCTTTGTGAATCGGAAAGCATTGAACTTGCTATAGAGGCTGCTGATAAGCTGGGTGTTAGTAATGGAGATGGAGTGACTGCGCATGGCGTTAATGGGACTGTAGAGCTGGAAGTTAAAATCAATGACAGCTTAATTTCCAATTGTGTAGGAATCATACAGGGCATGCCCGGAGCAGCAAACATTAATCCGGGCGAAGGTCTTTCACTGACGCGCTCAGAAAATTGGGTGCGTAGAAGCGAGATAATCTCGAGCGATCAACTAGGTAGTAAAAATGTCTGAAGCTAACCTGCCTTTTATTGGCGCAATCCTACTAACAGTAGTAGGAGGTGCGGCAGTGCTTACTTGGTTTGAACGACGTCTGTTAGGAATATGGCAAGATCGATATGGTCCAAACAGATTGGGACCTTTTGGTATTTTGCAAGTTGCCGCGGATATGCTCAAGTTGCTCACTAAGCACGATTGGATCCCTCCCTTTGCAGATCGGTTTGTGTTTGTAATCGCTCCTACCGCAATTGTCATTTCCATGCTGATGGCTTTTGCCGTTGTTCCTTTTGGCCCAGACCATTACCTAATAGATATGAATGTTGGTCTATTATTTTTTTTAGCGATGAGTTCTCTAGCCGTCTACTCCGTCATGCTAGGTGGCCTTGCAAGCAACAACAAGTACGCATTACTAGGCGGGCTTAGAGCGGCAGCGCAAATGGTGAGTTATGAAGTCTTTATGGGACTCTCCCTGATGGGCGTAGTTATGTTGTCGGGCAGCTTTAGCCTGGTGGATATCGTCGAGGCCCAACAAGATGGTTGGTATTTTATTCCTCAATTTTTGGGGCTTTACGTCTTCATCATTGCAGGAATCGCGGAAAGCCATAGGCTGCCATTTGATTTACCAGAGGCAGAACATGAACTTACTGCTGGGTTTCATACCGAATACGGCGGGATGAAGTTTACAATGTTTATGCTAGGAGAATACTGCGGTTTAATTTTGCTATCCTGTATGATTACCACACTATTTTTTGGCGGTTGGCTCGGCCCCTTCTTCCCCCCCTTAGTATGGTTTGCACTTAAAACTTTTGGCTTTGTGTGCTTTTTCATTCTGCTGCGAGCGGCAATTCCAAGACCACGATATGACCAATTAATGGCTCTTGGATGGACTGTTATGTTACCAATAACTTTAATCAATCTGGTTGCCACAGGTGCAATCGCGTTATGGATGAACCAGGCTTAGAATTATGATCGAAGCATTTGTAAGTCAAATTAGAACCATTTGGCGAATTTTACTCCACTCTTTCACCAAAGCAGAAACTGTTCAATACCCAGAGCAAAAACCATATCTCGCCCCACGATATCGAGGTCGGATTGTCTTGACGCGAGATCCAGATGGAGATGAACGTTGTGTCGCATGCAACCTATGCGCCGTTGCTTGCCCTCCAGACTGTATAGCGCTGCAGCAAGGAACTCGCGAGGATGGGCGTTGGTATCCCGAGTTTTTTCGGATTAATTTTTCTCGATGCATTATGTGTGGAATGTGTGAAGAAGCATGTCCCACAAACGCAATTCAACTTACACCAGATTTTGAGATGTGCGAGTACGACCGACAGAATATGGTCTATGAGAAGGAGCATCTTTTGATAAATGGCACCGGCAAGTATCACGACTACAATTTCTACCGTGTCTCCGGCCTAAAAATCGATGGAAAGGATAAAGGAGAAGCTCAAAATGAGGCTGAACCCATTGACGTTAAGAGCTTACTTCCATGACCTTAGCCCTATTTTATATCGCTGGAGCAATCGCTCTTGCCGCTACGGGGATAGCGCTTACCCGTGTTAATGCAATACATGCACTCATCTACCTTGTAGTTTCTCTACTAGCAGTCGCCTTTATATTTTTCTTGCTAGGCGCGCCCTTCGCGGCCGTGTTGGAGATAGTCATCTATGCCGGCGCGATCATGGTCCTTTTTGTCTTCGTAATAATGATGCTTAATCTAGGCAATCGGGGTACGGTTGTAGAACAAGAGATGATGAATCCATCAGTATGGATAATACCTTCGCTTCTATGCCTTATTTTACTTATCGAATTGTCCCTATCTATAGCGAGTTTGAAAAGCGAAACCAATCCTATAGTAGTTAGTGCAAAAGAAATTGGAATCTCGTTATTTGGACCCTATGTATTGGCAGTTGAGATTGCCTCTATGTTACTACTTGCTGGGCTCGTAGCTGCAAACCATATTGGAAGACGCTTATCAAAAATGGATCAGGAGAAGGACGAAGGATGAATCCACTGATTATCCCTCTTAGCCACGTACTAATGCTCGCCGCATTGTTGTTCACAGCAGGCCTGCTTGGCTTGTTAATTAGGCGCAATGTCATCTTCATTCTAATGTCTCTTGAAGTAATGCTAAACGCCGCAGCATTGGCTTTTGTGGGAGCGAGTGCACATTGGGGACAAACAGATGGACAAATTATTTTACTACTAATTCTTACCATAGCGGCAGCCGAAGTCGCAGTTGGATTAGGGCTTGTTTTACAAATCCAGAGAAGGTTTAAAACACTTGACCTGGACGTCGTCAGCCGGATGCGGGGTTAGTAAATGGAAAACTTACCTTTAGTCCCCCTGATACCATTCGTTAGTGCCGCGCTTCTAATTGCTACAGCTGGTCGCCTCCCTAAGATGGTCGTTGGTTTGCTAGGCGCCGGATCAATCGCTGCGGCTGGCCTATTAGTTCTTAACATCGGAATAGAGTTCTTACGTGATCCGACACCTATGTCCATTCATCTCTGGACCTGGATATCAATTAATGAATTCAAACCTGCCTTTGCTTTTTACCTCGACGGATTGGCTCTGGTAATGATGTCGGTTATTACCGGCGTCGGGTTTTTAATCCATCTCTATTCAACTGAATTCATGCAAGATGATGCTAGTTTTAGTCGCTATTTCGCATACATGAATCTCTTTGTATCGGCTATGTTAATTCTTGTCCTGGCTGACAATTTACTCTTAATGTTTTTGGGCTGGGAAGGTGTTGGAATCTGTTCATACCTACTGGTTGGCTTCTGGTATCAAGATCCGGCCAATGGGGCCGCGGCACGAAAAGCTTTTATTGTCACAAGAATTGGCGACACCTCCATGGCACTAGGACTATTTTTACTAGTAGCTGAACTGGGCACTTTGAACATCCTTGAAGTGGCTGAGATCGCAAAAGAAAGATGGGAAGTCGGCGCCACCATTCCTACTATTGCATGCGCACTAATCCTTGGTGGCGGCCTAGGAAAATCGGCACAACTGCCTCTTCAGACATGGCTGCCTGATGCTATGGCGGGTCCTACTCCATGCAGTGCTTTGATCCACGCAGCAACCATGGTCACGGCCGGGGTTTATCTGGTAGCGCGAAATCATGAACTATTTATGATGTCTCCACTTGTTATGTCAGCAATTTCTATAATAGGTGTGGCTACCCTTCTGCTTGCAGCGTTCACCGCGCTCAATCAGCATGATCTAAAAAAGATTCTCGCCTACTCAACTATCTCTCAAATAGGCTACATGTTCTTGGCGCTAGGGGTAGGCGCTTATAGCGCGGCCATATTTCACTTGATGACACACGCATTTTTCAAGGCATTACTTTTTCTTGGCGCCGGCGCCGTCATCCATTGCCTCCATCATGAGCATGACATCTTTAAAATGGGCGGCCTTAGAAAGAAACTCCCCGTGGTATTCTGGAGCTTCTTAATTGGCTCTTCTGCACTCGCTGCACTACCCTTTACTTCGGGATGGTATAGCAAGGATGAGATACTTCTTGCCACTTGGTCCGTGCCTACTTTAGGACCCTGGTTGTGGGCTGGTGGAATTGCAGGAGCCGTACTCACAGCGATATATAGCTTCAGGCTGGTCTTCGTTGTGTTCTGGGGGGAAGCGAAAACAATACCAGACAAGCAGCCCGGGCTCCGGATGTCGGCGCCTCTAATTATCTTATGCGTATTTTCGATCGTTGGAGGACTGATTAACATGCCTCTAGAACAAGTCTTCCCCTCCCAAACCAATGCGCATGCAGCTGGCCCGGTGGCTTGGATAACGATGACAATTGCAATTGTCGGAGTTTTGGTCTCCTATCTACTGTACCTTCGTCAACAAATTAATGTAGAACCAATTTTAAATAAACCTGCTCTAAAGAAGCTCCGTTACTTTTGGTATTCAGGTTGGGCAATGGATGCACTTTATGATCGACTGCTTGTAAGACCATATAAACTGACAGCGTCTTTACTCAAAACTGAATTAATCGATCGATTTTATAACTTAATTGTCGAATCAAGTGTTGCATCCCATCGAGCACTATCGATAACTCAAAACGGCAAATTAAGAACCTACGCAATAAATCTAGTGGTTGGCATTGCACTGCTCGCGGCCTTTTTGACGGGGATCGTCTGATGGAATTACTCAACCTGCTAATAATATTATTCATTGGCGGCGCGGCGGCATGGGTGGGCGAGCACTTTTCCAAGGGACTGTCTCGATGGATTAGCTTGTTATTTATTGCAGTCGCAGCTGTCAGCTTATTAGAAATGCTGAGCAATATACCTGCCCCCACTTTCCTAAAGGACCCAATTACTAAAGATCCCACAACATGGCTAATTCATGGGAGAGCAGACTGGATCCCAAGGTTTGGCATCAGCTTCGAACTCGCATTAGATGGTCTAAGTCTACTATTAGTGGTGCTGACACTTTTTCTCGGGGCTGTTTCGGTAATAGCGTCATGGGACGAGATAGACAAACATCAAGGCTTTTTTCAAGCCAACATCATGTGGACCCTAACAGGCGTCATAGGCGTTTTTATCGCGCTTGATCTAATTCTATTCTTCCTCTTTTGGGAAGTCATGCTAGTACCCATGTATCTATTAATAGCTATTTGGGGGCATGAAGATAAAGCTAAAGCAGCAATGAAGTTTTTCATATTCACCCAGGTAAGCGGCCTCCTTATGCTTCTTGCGATGATAACACTTGCAATATTTGTTAAAGATGCAAATGGGTATTGGTCGTTTAGTTATTTCGATCTCTTGGATAATAATTTAACCAGTTCGCTAGCCACGTTTATAATGCTCGGTTTCTTTATAGGATTCACAGTTAAATTACCTGGATTTCCATTTCACACATGGCTGCCCGATGCACACACGCAGGCCCCTACTGCCGGGAGTGTTATCCTAGCAGGAATTCTACTAAAGACGGGCGCATACGGCCTAATACGCTTCACTGTACCACTGTTTCCAGAAGCATCTATAGCGTTTGCTCCCATTGCGATCCTGCTTGGAGCCAGCGGAGTGGTATATGGTGCCATCCTAGCTTTTGGCCAAACTGATTTTAAACGACTAGTAGCATATAGCAGCGTCAGTCACATGGGTTTTGTGCTGCTAGGGGTCTTCGCCTGGAATGCTCTAGCTATTCAAGGTGCGGTCATGCAGCTTGTCGCTCATGGATTAAGTACAGCAGCTCTATTTATGATCGCCGGAGCGCTGCAGCACCGACTGCATACCAGAGATCTTCAGAAGATGGGTGGTCTTTGGCAAAGTATGCCGCGGATGGGTGCACTGGCAATGTTCTTTATTGCGGCATCTCTAGGATTACCGGGTATGGGTAATTTTATTGCCGAATTTCTGGTTTTAGCGGGATTGTTCCAAGTCTATCCCTGGCTAGCCGTAGTCTCATCAGCAGGACTCATCACGGGAGCTATTTACTCACTAAAATTAATACAAGAGTCATTTCAGGGTGCACCGGATGATACTTTGACCCCTCCTGATTTTAGTGCTCTCGCGATGTCAGCAATGATCGCGATGCTAATAGGACTGATAGTGCTAGGTATTTTTCCTCAGTTAGTCCTAGATATATCACAGCCAGTTATAAATGCTCTGACATCCGAGATTACCCTATGACAGGAACAGATTTCCTTGCACTATCGCCCATAATTGCACTTGCCGTAGGTGCTTCGGTGCTGTTATTACAGATCGCTTTTCTTCGCAACCTGAAGTTAACCACAGGCATCACAGTCGTCACATTTTTGGCGTGTCTATTCTTCTTATTTTACATCACTAAATTGAATCATCAGACGACTCCACTGCTACTTGTGGACCCACTAAGCACCTTCTTTTCAATAGTATTTGTCTTATGCGCATGTATAACAACTTTCATAAGCTATGAATATTTGAAGAACCGGCCGGGAAGAAATGATGAATTTTTCCTATTGGTTGTCTTAGCGACAATGGGATCTATAGTGCTCACATACGCCACCCATCTAGCCTCTTTTATCTTAGGGTTAGAGTTAATGGGGATCGCACTCTACGGATTGATCGCCTACCCCCACCAAGATGATATGTCTTTAGAGGCAGCGATTAAGTATTTAGTGCTCTCAGGAGCCTCTTCAGCGGCCCTGCTTTTTGGCTTTGCGCTTCTGTATGCGATAACCGGAAGTCTCTTCTTTCCCGACCTGTTATCAGGACTGGCAAGCCCCGAAGTTGCGGTCGGCCCTCAAAGCCCGTTTTGGGCAAGGCAACTAATTTTACTAGGCTCGGCATTAATCTTGGCTGGTATCTCTTTTAAGCTTTCGTTGGCACCCTTCCACATGTGGACCCCAGATGTCTATGAAGGATCTCCGGCACCAATCACCGGATTTTTGGCAACAATCTCTAAAGGCGCCGTCTTTGCAGCAACCCTGCGTTTATATGTCATTGGGGAATTTCACAATTTTCCCACTATTGTTACCGGCCTGACCATCTTATCGATTATCTCGATACTTGTAGGTAACTTATTGGCACTAAGACAGGAAAATATAAAACGACTCCTAGCATATTCTTCGATTGCTCATTTTGGGTATTTACTAATAGCACTAATTGCCGCTGGGACACTTACTCCAAATGGGATATCTGCAATTGAACCGAGCGCCTATTACTTGGCTGGATATATCTTTACTACCTTGATTGCTACAGGTCTCATCGCAGCAATATCTAGCAGTAACAACGAAGAAAATGCTAACCTCAGTGACATCGCTGGCCTTTTCTGGAAAAATCCACTGCTAGCACTGTGCTTGTCGGTTTCCTTGCTATCGCTCGCCGGTATACCACTTACCGCTGGGTTCATCGGCAAACTATATATCTTTCAAATGGGCGTAGAAGCCGGTGCGTGGCTCCTCCTAAGCATCTTAATTATTGGCAGTGGAATAGGCATTTACTACTATTTACGACTAATTTTTAGTATGACTACTGATCCTTCTTCAAGCCGCTCAACTTTAGCACCGGCTCTTCCTGTTACGGTCAGTCTCATCACACTAACCATTTTGGTTTTATATTTAGGTATTTATCCTCAGCCATTGATGGAATATCTACTATGGAATACTTAACCGCAAGACTAAAAAAATCCGAAAAATCTCTTGCCTAGTAGATTAGCCATAATTTTTTGCCTCTTTTAGATTAGTCAATTATCCTCGACCTACTCGAATAAATCTAAGGGTTCCAATAATGTTCACAAGAATGGATCAGAGCACCGAAAAAGAATGGCAACACATCTATGAAGAACACTTGCCTCACGTTGCTAACATGCCAAGAAGGATTATTTCTATGCTGGAGCAAATGAAAGGTCTGTCTCTAGGTTTTGGAACAGACCAGCATCACCATGCACTGCAAACAGCCACCATGGCGCGACGAGGAGGTGCTGATGATGAGATGATTGTTGTCAGTTTAGTTCATGATATCGGTAAAGTTATAAATGTGCCCAACCACGGACAAATTTGTGCTGAAATCATTAAACCCTATGTTACCGACGAGGCATACCATATCGTGCGCACTCACCAAGACTTTCAGGGCCAGCACTATTATCATTATCAGGGTAAGGCACGCAATCTTAGAGATAATTACAGAAATGAACCCTGGTTTGATAAAGCAGTAGAATTTACAGATGAATGGGATCAGGCTGCATTTGATCCAAATTATAGCACTGACAGCCTAGATTCATTCATACCTCTAATTGAAACCACATTCAGCTCCCCCGCTTCGCTAGTGGGAAGATAAAATTCAATCGGAAATTTAAAGCACCATTCAGCCTTAACAAATCAGCACTCAATAGCTTTGAGTTCATCACGCTGCTAGTGCAATAATGCGTCACTGGAAACCGTTAAGGCAAATTGTATCCAAGTGAAGTCGAACAATTAGAATCATTGAGAAAAATCAATTGAACGAAGCAACCAACGAAAACAGTATTTCCAATTCGAGATCTTCATTACCAGAGACTGTGCCGACACAACACACGCCAATGATGCAGCAATACCTAAGCATCAAGGGAAATTACGTTGACGAGCTACTTTTTTATCGAATGGGAGATTTTTACGAACTCTTCTACAACGACGCTGAATTAGCCGCTGATTTGCTAGACATTACTCTTACCTCAAGGGGGAAAAGTGCTGGCGAGCCTATACCCATGGCTGGGATACCATATCATGCAGCCGAGGGCTATCTAGCAAAACTGGTGAAGCAAGGCATTTCAGTCGCCATCGCCGAGCAAACTGGTGATCCAGAAACTAGTAAAGGTCCGGTAGAGCGAAAAGTAGTGAGGATTGTTACACCTGGCACTTTAACCGACGATGCATTGCTCAATGAAAATAAAGATAACCTTGTGGCCTGCATCAATCAAAAAGATCGAAGTTTTGGCCTGGCATATTTAGATATCAGCAGTGCTCGATTCAGCGTTATTGAACTCGTTAGTGAAGATGATCTTGAAGCAGAGCTTCAGAGACTTCAACCGGCCGAAATAATCTATGCAGAAGGATTGAGCATCAAGCCCTTCCACAACCAAGCAAACGCAAAGACTAGACCAAATCAGGATTTTGATATAGACAATTCTCGCCGATACCTCTGCTCACAATTCGGAACTAAAGATCTTTTAGCCTTCGGCTGTGATTCGCTTACAGTAGGTCTAGGAGCGGCTGGATGTCTGTTGCAGTACGTAAAAGATACTCAAAAAACAGAGATTCCACATATCAAATCTATCAAGGTGGAAAATAACAAAGACGCAGTGATCCTAGATGCATCTACACGAAAAAACTTGGAGTTAGAAATTAATTTGTCTGGGGGTCAAGAGAATACTCTTTTTTCTGTAATGAATACCTCTGTTACAAACATGGGCACTCGTCTCTTTCGCCGCTGGTTACAGCGTCCATTGACCAACGTCGAGGAGATTAATAAACGACTTAAGAGCATTTCTCTGCTAGTGGAAAAGAGGCAGTTCGAGCAGACCCGCTTAGCACTTAAACTTATCGGAGATATCGAAAGAATCGTCTCACGCATCGCACTAAGGACAGCACGACCAAGGGATCTAACCAAACTAGCAGTTTCGCTTTCTTCGTTACCTGATCTGCGCAGATCTCTTGAGCTGATCAAGGATACGAACTTGTCTTCCCTCGCTGATAGAACGGGGAACCACAGCAATACAATAAATCTGCTAAATAAAGCTATTGAAGAAAATCCACCAGCAACATTAAAAGACGGAGGAGTGATCGCAGAAGGATTTAATATGGAGCTCGATGAACTCCGAAAAATTAGCACTGACTCGAGTGCTTTCCTAATAGAAATAGAACAAAGAGAGCGCGAACGAACAGGAATAAATACCCTTAAGGTTGGCTACAATCGAGTGCACGGATACTTCATTGAGATCGGTCGTGGTCACGCTGATCAGGCTCCTGAGGAATATATTCGAAGGCAAACACTAAAAAATGCTGAGAGATTCATTACTCCTGAACTCAAAAAATTCGAAGATAAAGCATTATCTAGCAAAGCTAGAGCTTTGGCATTGGAGAAACAGCTATACGATAAGCTCGTAGAACAATTGGCCGAGAATCTGCACGCCCTACAGCAAACCGCAACAGCCGTATCGGAAATTGATGTGCTTGCAATGCTGGCTGAACGAGCCACACGCCTTTCATTATCAAAACCCGAGTTCTGTAGCGAAAAGGCACTTCATATCACTCAAGGTAGACATCCTGTTGTGGAACAAGTACTTGAAACACCGTTCATTACAAACGATACACTGCTTACTGACTGCCAACGAATGCTATTAATCACCGGTCCTAATATGGGCGGAAAATCAACCTATATGCGTCAGACTGGACTGATTGCTCTACTAGCACACATTGGAAGCTTTGTCCCCGCTGAGTCTGCACGACTATCACCGTTGGATAGAATATTTACCAGAATTGGATCATCCGATGACCTGGCTTCTGGAAGATCGACCTTTATGGTAGAAATGACAGAAACGGCAAATATTCTTCGCAATGCCACTGAAAATAGTCTTGTCCTAATCGATGAAATAGGTCGCGGAACCAGTACTTTTGATGGGCTCAGCTTAGCTTGGGCGACAGCTAACGAGTTTTCCGAATCAGTGAGGGCATTTACGCTCTTTGCCACTCACTATTTTGAACTAACCTCACTTCCTGTTGCTTGTCCCAACATGAAAAATGTACACTTGGAGGCGATCGAACATCAGGAAAATATCGTCTTTCTCCATAAGATAAAAGAAGGTCCTGCTAATCGAAGTTTTGGCATTCAAGTTGCGAAGCTGGCTGGAGTGCCATCAAACGTTATAACAACTGCTAGAGAAAAATTAAGCACTCTAGAAACTAACTCTTTCCCCGAAGCTACCAAGGAGAGTCTGCCGCAAGAGGATTTATTTTCTGAAAGCCCTAGCACGCTCTTAGTAAACGAGATAACTGATTTGGATATTGACAATCTTAGCCCTAAAGAAGCTTTAGACCTATTGTATAAATTAAAAAATGTAGTGGACTAGATACTTCTCAGGAAGCTTCCTAAAGGTTAAAATCACTGCGTTTTGTAGTCCTTAGTAACTGATATGGTACGATAATGACATTCGTCGTTGGTGAAAATTGCATTAAGTGTAAGCACACGGATTGTGTTGAGGTCTGCCCTGTGGACTGCTTTTACGAGGGACCGAATTTTTTGGTTATCCATCCTGACGAATGTATTGATTGCGCTCTATGTGAACCGGAATGTCCAATAGATGCCATCTTTTCAGAGGATGAGCTACCTGATGATCAACAGAATTTCTTGGAGCTAAATGCTGAACTTGCCGATATATGGCCTAATATCACCGAAATGAAACCTCATCCCCCTGATGCTGAAGAGTGGGCCGGCAAACCAGACAAGCTGGCGCTCCTAGAAAGGTAAAATTCTTTCAAATTTGCTCGGTCTGGCTCACTGAAATTTCACAACTCTTATGAAAGCATCCTGATTCTCAGTCTATCTTCAGATTTCTGAATCGGACTTCTCCACCTCCCCATTTTTGCAATGCTACAAACCCGGCCTGCAAGTTTTTTTCTTTCAGTCTTGCCGTCAATATATCATTTACTTTTACTGTTATCGTTGAATCACGAATCACGACCTCATAAGTATTCCATCGTCCCTCCGTAGTTACCTCTGCAAAAGGAGGCATTACTCGTCCAACTATTGAACCAGTGCGTGCCTCTTGATTCGGATGATTATCCCATATATTAAGTTCGTAGCATGACTCTGGATCGATGGAAGCCCTGTCGTGACAAAGAACAAAGATGCCTGAATTGGTGTCCTTCGAAATCCAAAAATCTACAGACAATTCAAATTCTTCATAGACCCTACTACTGACTAAGAATCCATCTCCTTCTTTTCCGATCAACTCATTGTTTTTAACATCCCAGATAGCCGCTCCTGCAGGAGTCCAATCCCGAAATTCATTATCATCGGCAATTACATAACCAAAAAAAAGACATGAACATACAAGAGTGACCCTTAACATGTATTGCATATAACAGGCTCTCATTTGCATAATTTAAAACATGCAGTTCCAGTACTAGCTATCTACGTGGCAAGAATTTAAGGGGATCCATTGGCTTGCCCTCTCGACGAATTTCAAAATGAAGTTTAACTTTGTCCGTTCCGGAACTTCCTTTTTTGGCTATCAATTGTCCTGCAGAAACTGATTCATTCTCTTTTACTAATAGGCTCGAATTATGACCATAAGCACTTAAATATTTTTCATTATGCTTAATAATTAGAAGTTTCCCAAACCCACTAATCCCAATGCCTGCATAAACAACTAGACCACCTGCGGTCGCGACAATAGGATCTCCCTCTTTTCCAGAAATATCAATTCCCTTATGCAAACTAGCGGCGAACTCACGTAAAACTTCTCCCTCTGTCGGCCAGAGCCATTGGGATATTTTATCTTCTGACGAGCTTTTTATTCTGCGATCAACTTTGGGATTAAGATCAGGAAGCTTATTGGAATCATTGACCGGAGCCATCTTCTTTACAGGAGCCTTATCGTGTTTAACAATCCGATCAGAGCTCCCTTTTTGACCCGCCGGCCTAACTTTGTTAAAGGAAAGCACCTGTCCAGGAAAAATCGTATAGGGTTCCTTTATTTCATTAGCTTGAGCAAGTTCACGATAATCAAATCCATATCTAAAGGCGATTCCATACAAGGTGTCACCAACGCCTACCTCATACTTGAGAGGTAACGATGAATAGCTAGGGGAAGATTTGTCATCAACAGGTGCGATAACGCCTTGGGTACACCCATAAAGCAAAAACACGTAAAAAAAACTCGTGGTAGTCAGGGCAAGACGTGTCATTACGGCATTCACTCCTAGTTATCAGCTCCATTCTTAGATCCAAATGCTTCTAGTATGCAGATGACGGTGAATCCAAGTACCATCATAAAAATGCAGAATTCTAGTTGTGGACTTACTCCTTGATAAAGCGAATAGTCCCAAGGAGAAACAGGAAGTGACTGCGAAGATACCAACGCACCAGATTCATCACGATAAGTTTGGGCAACTTTTTTCCAAGGCCATACCGCAGGAAGTGATCCGAGTAAGAAGCCAGACATCACAGACATGGTGGCTGCATTTGCCTTAGACAATAGATTAGTTAAGATTCTCGAAAAAACAACTAACCCTAAAATTGCACCCCCCAAAAAGAAGGAAAGAAAAAATATATCCACTTTAGAAATAGCATTTATTAGGGCGGGATACATTCCAAGCAGCACCAAGATAAAGCTTCCAGATATCCCTGGGAGGATCATTGCCACGATAGCCACAAATCCAGACATAAAAATAATCTCCCACCCTCCTACCAAGGTGACACCTGGCATCAAAGTTATTGCGCCAGATAATATCAAACCCATAAATACTAGAAATAAACGAAATATTCCAAGCCTATCTATTCTATGTATTAAGAAAATTGCAGAAGCTAAAATCAGTCCAAAGAAACACGACCACAGAGGCAATGGATAATCTATCAGTAGTACTTCGACCAGCCTTGCCAAAGAGAAAATACTGACAAGAATCCCTGAAACCAAAATCACCAGGAATCCTCCGTCAATACGATTCCAGAACTGACTGAAGCTTCCAGAAAGCAGGCATTTTACTGCTACAAGATCACAACACCGAATAGCTTTAATCAATCTATAATAGATGCCAGAAATAAGTGCGATAGTCCCACCCGAAACTCCTGGGATAAGATCTGCTGCACCCATTAGCAATCCTCGAAAAAAAATACCAATCCTACTCATTTGCCTATCTCACCGTGCCTTTGCATAAAGGCACAAATCGGACAGTTTCAAATGTTTCGGTAACAAACTCATCAGCTTTACGAGTAATCATCTTCAAAACCTGAGATTCTTTGCCGACGGGTAAGATTAACCGACCATCTGGCATCAATTGCTCTAAAAATACATCCGGAATGGAAACTGGAGCCGCTGCACATAAGATTGCATCAAAGGGTGCATAAGAATGCCTCTCTAGACTACCATCACTATGTTGAAACATTACATTACGGTATTTTAGTTGTCTCAATATTTTTCTCGATTTATCAAGCAGAGGTTTTATCCTCTCCACAGCATATACTTGATCTACTAGCTGAGCGAGTAACGCTGTCTGATAACCAGACCCACTTCCTATTTCAAGAACTTTCTCAGGTCGCCCATCACGAAGTAACAATTCCGTCATTCTCGCAACGATATATGGCTGAGAAAGCGTTTGATTAAATCCTATTGGCAAGGCTGTATCCTCATAAGCTCGATGTGACATCGCCTCATCTAAAAACAAATGCCTAGGCGTTGTTCTTATGGCGTTAAGAACAGAAATATTTGACACGCCCTGGTCAATCAATCTCTGGACCAGTCTTTCCCTTGTACGTTGGGAGGTCATACCAATGCCTCCAATGTCGGGCTTCATAAACCACACTCCTGTAGAAATCGTCTGGTTTTCAAATTGCGATTTAGCGACAAACGCCTACTCTTCATTCATTGGGGCTAATGACACTACTGCGAATGCCGCGACACCTTCTCCCCTACCTGTGAAGCCGAGCAGCTCGGTGGTGGTCGCCTTAACACTAACCTGCTCTAAAGAAACATTTAAGTCGCTAGCCAAGTTCTCTCTCATCACACTTATATAAGGCGAAATTTTAGGTTTTTCACAGACCACGGTGCAATCAAGATTTATTAACTCATAGCCATTATCATAAATTAACTTCGCTACGCTCTTAAGAAAAAAACGACTATCACGACTCTTAAACTGCGGGTCTGAATCTGGAAAATGCTTTCCAATATCACCCAGCGCACATGCCCCTAATAACGCGTCACAAAGCGCATGTATTACCACATCTCCATCCGAATGAGCCTCAATTCCTTTAACAAAAGGTATTTTTACCCCGCCAATAACAACATAATCACCTGCGGTAAAGCGGTGAACATCAAAACCGTGACCAACTCTCATTCGTCAAACTCCGAGACAGATGCGGAATTTGCCTGTGTATAATCTAAGAAGCTCTGAGCAAATTCAAAATCTGACGGAAGAGTAACTTTGACATTCGTTGAAAGCCCGTTAACTAGCTGCACAACATGGCCCATCCGCTCCATTGCAGCGGCCTCATCTGTTACAGGAACATTTTCGGCCTTAGCCGACCATAGCGCATCCTGCAAAAGCCCCAGGGAAAACATTTGTGGAGTCAACGCTCGCCACAAATTTTCTCGTTCAATAGTATGATTGACCAAGCCATCATCATTAGCCTTCTTGACAGTATCTGTGATTCTCTGAGCTAATATTCCACCGACACCTGAATCAGAAACTGTGTCGATCAATCGACTAATTTCATCGGGCTTAACACATGGTCTGGCTGCATCGTGGACTAACACCCAATCTTTCTTATCAGCCACGCCAAGAAGAGCTGCTAATCCCGCTAATACAGAGTCACTTCGCTCTGCACCTCCTTGTACAAAACTAACTCGAGGATCCTTAAGATTAGGCAGATCTGCATGCAAACTCTGCTGAAGATCAACGACTACATTAATGCCTAGAATTCTTGGATCAGAAAGTAAACTACTTACACTGTGTTCGAGCATAGTCATGTTGTTAATCTTAAGATATTGCTTGGGCAAACCTGATCCCATTCGCTTGCCACTTCCTGCCGCTGGAATAACGGCCCAACACAGCGTATCGCTATTCACTTCATGTCTCTTATCGTAGTGCTCTCTTGTTCGATGACTCTGATTGGATCAACAAACTGATAGAAAATCTCGTCACTCTTAATCAAACCCAGGTCTTCACGCGCACGTCGCTCTATGACCTCCTCACCTTTCTTTAAATCTTCCACCTCTCGCTCGAGAAGAGTGTTCCTTCTTTCTAAAGCTTGATTATTTTTTGTGTGTTCAACTATCTGACGCTTCAAAAAGTTGCGCTCCCGTAGACCTCCATCTGAAAACCACAATCGCCACTGGAGAAAAATTAGTAACAAACCTAGAAAAAAGATTAATAGGCGCATACCTAAATAGCTCTTGAGAATTCTAACGCGCCAAGATAAGGAATCTCAAAGTTCATTTCATTCTCTATTTTTAGCAACCGATTATATTTTGCAATGCGATCCGATCTGCACAAAGAGCCAGTCTTAATTTGACCTGCCCCTGTAGCTACAGCGAGATCGGAAATAATTGTATCTTCCGTCTCTCCTGATCTATGTGAAATAACCGCTGAGTAACCCGCTGATTTGGCCAAATTTATCGTCTCGATTGTTTCTGTCAAAGTGCCAATCTGATTCAGTTTTATTAAAATCGCATTACCAATTCCCTTACTAATGCCTTCTTTAAAAATACTTGGATTAGTGACGAATAGATCATCTCCCACTAGTTGACATTTATCCCCCAGACGATCTGTTAACAATTTCCACCCATCCCAATCCGTTTCGTCCAAACCATCCTCAATTGAAGAAACTGGATATCGTTTACAAAGCTTCTCGAGATAATTTACAAACTCCTCAGCGGTATAGGTCACCGCTCCGTCTGACAATCGATACAAATTATCATCAAAAAATTCAGAAGCTGCACAATCAAGTGCCAACAAAATATCGCTCTCTAATTTATAGCCCGCAAATTCTACAGACTGGGATATAAGATCTAGCGCCGCATCATTTGAGGAAAGGTCAGGAGCAAATCCACCCTCATCTCCAACTCCGGTACTTAATCCACTAGACCTAAGAAGGTTCTTGAGAGAATGAAAGATTTCAGCCCCAATTCGAACTGCATCATGAAAGTTCGTAGCAGAGACAGGCTGGATCATAAACTCTTGAATATCAATATTATTATTTGCATGAGCACCACCGTTGATGATGTTCATCATTGGCACCGGCATACTTAAGTTTGAATTGCCTGCAAGAGAAGCCAGATGAAGATAAAGAGGTGCGTTCTTCAGCACTGCAGCTGCTTTTACATTCGCTAACGAAACAGAAAGAATCGCATTGGCACCCATACTCGATTTATCAGGAGTACCATCTAGCGCTATCATCTCATTATCAATCTCTTCCTGAGCTAGCGGATCTTTTCCAACAAGCACATCCTTTATAGGGCCATTGATATTGGACACCGCCTGAAGCACACCCTTACCGAAATATCTAGAAGAATCACCATCGCGAAGCTC
>CAJXCR010000002.1 GCA_913051825.1 uncultured Halieaceae bacterium | reverse complement strand
TTTTGTTTTAAGCAGGTTCCGCGGCACACCAGAATTACTTGGTCCATCAAAAAATCTTGTTGAAGACGATCTGGCATGGCAGACAAAGGTGGCTATGGAAATATTGCCCAATCCTGACTTAACCTTGGCACAGCAGAATGTAGTAGCTGAAGACTATGGAATGCTAAAGGGAAAAATGAATATCACGATAAGAGCACAGCTTATTCCATATGCACTCAACTTATTGCGTATAACTATAAATCCTGAGGCTGAAAATCCTCTTTCCAACCAGCTCGTTTTGGGAAACACCAAGACTTTAGATAAGTGGCTAGCTTTCGCGAACCAAGACTAATAGTAAAGTATCTCAATCATCGCTCGATGTCGGAAGCCAAATCTCCAATTATGATACTCCAATGATCCAGGGCATCCTTAAAAGCCTTAATTGGAACACGCTCGTTAAGGCCATGCGCAAAGCTCTCATCAGGATTCATAAAAATCCCTCCGACTCCAAAGGTGGGTATCCCCGCTCTTCTGAAATGTGCTCCATCCGTTGCTCCTGATTCCATGGTTGGAATTATCTGAAGGCCTGGATAGCGATCATGAACAGCTCTTGTTACGGCACGCACTACATCAGGTCTAAGTTCAGATATTGGACTTTCTACAACTTCATCTAATAATCGAAATTCAATGTTTGGATTTGCAACTACTGACACAAGTTTCTTTTCAATCAATGAAGCTAAAATTCCGGGAAAGATTCGACAATTTATTGTAGCGGTTGCCGATTGTGGTAAAGCATTCTCTGCGTGACCTGCTCGAAGCATCGTCACTACGCAGGTTGTCCTAGTAGTGCCGACATAAGAAGGTTCTCGAAATAGTCTCTTCGAAGCCTCTTCATTGTTAGGGTCAACTGCAAAGGTACGCATAGCATTACCTACCGGACCATCTAAACGACGCCCCATATTTTCAAAGTATGACAACGTCATTTCTGTCCACATAACAGGGAAACGAAAATTTTGAATTGCCTTTATTGCATCAGAAAGTTCGTATATAGCATTATCAAGACGCGGACGAGAGCTATGCCCACCAGGATTTCGAGCGGTTATCTCCCAGGTGGCATAAGTCTTCTCTGCCGCTTGAAGCGCATATAGCAAGGCCTTGCCAGACCCGTCCAGCTCTCCACCTCCCGAGTCAGAATTCAAGGCAAATTCTGCATTTCTTAACTCAGGTAATTCATTTACAAGCATTCTGGTCGTTCGCATATAAGTTTCTTCGTCACCGGAAAAGACAAGGAACACATCTCGATTTGGAACAAATTCTTCCTTCTTTAAGCGAATAAAAGTGGAGACCAACTGGGCTACACCAAACTTATTATCTATCGCGCCTCTGGCATAGTAATTGGTCTCATCCTCAGTCAATCTAAATGGTGGGCGAACCCAATCTTCGTCAAAAGCTTCAACCACATCAAGATGACCCAACAACAACATTGGCCTGTGAATAGCTTTCTCCGCAGGATATCGCACCACCAGGGAACCAAATCCATTTAATGAAATAACATTGATTAAATCAGAAGAAAAACCACCTGCTTCAAGCTCGCTCGCTAAGTAATTTGCTATCCGTATCGTATTATTCTTCGTTTTAGAGGTATCTACAGAAATTATCGCACGATATATATCAAGAGTTCTTTGAAAATGTACAGTAGAAACCGTATCAGCTTGGATGTTTGTCGTAACGAGCATGAAGCTAAGAAAAAGCGTCGGGCATCTCATGATAAACACTTAACCAAATTGGTTGGTCAAAGTTTAATTCGATAAGGAATAATTGTCACTCTATGATTCACATGAAACATCAGCGATCACTAGTTATAGGCTTCAAAGACTAGTCATCGTTACTGCTTGTTCTGTTTTTTTCGTCTGCGCTTAATAGGCGATCTCATATCAGATTTAGGATAACGTGGTAAACGACCCGTAGCTAAATATCTATGGATTGTTTCTTGAGATCGAATCGAGGAACTTTTGCTTTTACTTGATATCTTTCTATTTTTTTGCGATGCATCTAGCTTTCGAGCCTTGACATTATCATGCCACTGTTGATCAAGAATATCTTGTATTACTGTCTGAATACTGATGTCTAAAACAGGACATAGAACTTCCACGCGATAATCAATATTGCGCGTCATTAAATCAGCAGAACCTATATAGTAGGAGGGATTTCCCTTATTATGAAAAACATAAGCTCTAGCATGCTCCAAATATCGATCTACAATGCTGATTGCCTGAATATTATCTGAAACCCCTGGGATTCCTGGCACTATTGAGCACATGCCGCGAACGATGAGTCTAATTTCAACTCCGGCCTGGCTAGCTTTGTAGAGTAACGATACCATGCTGGGATCTATAAGATTGTTACATTTAAACATTAAGGCGGCACGGTAACCTTCCTCTGCATTTGTAATCTCTGTTTCGATTAGGTATTCCAATTCTGAGCGACTGCTATGAGGAGATACAATTAAGCTTCGATAATTAGGCCTCTTGTAAGTGTATTTTAGAAAATCAAAGACATTTCGCACATCACTTCCAATCTGCTGATCCGCTGTAATAAGTGCGAAATCGGTATACAATTTCGATGTATTCTCATTGAAATTCCCCGTACCAATATAACTATAGTAGCGTTTGCTGGCACTCTCTTTTCTCTCTATCAAAAAAAGCTTGCTATGAACCTTTAGCCCTGGCACTCCAAAAATAACCTCTATACCCTCTTGGGTAAGCCATTGAGACCACTCTATATTTGCCTCCTCGTCAAACCGCGCAGCCAACTCCACTACTGCCACTACCCGCTTACCATTTTGCACTGCATTTACAAGAGCATTCGCCACTCGAGAATTTGAAGCAACCCTATATAGACAGATTCTTATAGTTAATACATCAGGATCTAATGCTGCTCGCTTCAAAATATCAATTACATAATCGAAGGGATGATATGGGTAGTACAGAAACAAATCACGTTCTCGAATCGTTGAAAAAAAGCGATCTCCACTCTCCAACTCGGAAATTTGAATAGATCGCATCTTACTGAATTCGAGCAGTTTAGGTCCCGGGTTGGGGAACGTCATAAAATCTTTAGAATTATGATAACGTCCTCCCGGGATTTGTGTGTCGTATTTTCCAAAGCCAAATCGCTGGAAAAGAATCTCTAACAGATAAGGCGGCATCTCATCGTCATAGACAAATCTTACACTTTGAGCTCGTTTTCGCTGCTTGATGCTACTTTGCATCTTGGCCACCAAGCTCTCCGTGATACCAGTATCTAGTTCAATTTCCGCATCCCTAGAAAATTTAAAACTATATGCCTTACATTCGTCTACCTGTATCGCACCACGAAATACATCCGCTAAACATTTTCGAATAATGTTGTCTAACGCCATATAGACAGTACCAACCTTTCTTTTTCGGTTTGGAACCTCGACAAATCGGGGTAAACGGTCTGTGGGCAAGCCAACTATGGCGTAGTTTCGTTTTCCTCTACTAAGTATATCTATCGCAAGATACAAAAGCTCATCAGCCAATTGCGGCGGTGAAAGATTTTCTCTAAGAAGAATCGGATCCAATTCAGGCAACACAGACTTGAAAAAATACTTTCGGACAAAATCGGACTGATTAGAATCGAGCTGCTCCTCGTTAACTAAATAAATCTTATTTTCTCTGAGGTCTTTTAGAGCAATTCGATAAAGTTTCTCAAACTCTTTCTGAAGCAATTGCACTCTACTTTGTATCTCCTCCAGCAGCAATTTCGCTCTTTGTTTAGTTGCTCCGGAAGATACAGTTATTAATCGATGAACTTCTGCGACTCGAACACGAAAAAATTCGTCTTGATTACTGGAGAAAATACCCAAATATCGAAGTCGTTCTATTACTGGAACACTTGGGTCAGATGCTTCTTGCAAAACACGTTGATTGAAGGACAACCAGCTCAGCTCTCTGGGAATGAGCAACTTATCATCTAGATCAGTGAAACGTTGTTTTAATGAGGTCGTCAAATTAACTCCGAATTCTTTTTATACATAGGGAGCACTTAGAGATTGTATATGGAAAATTGTTCACCAGTATCTTCAAGTATCTCACATATCTTATGTCAGCATTATTAATGCCATATTACAAAACAATTTGCCTATTTCATCAAAATATATCCAATAGAACATAATGACTACCTGAAGCATCTCACTTAGAATCAATTACTAGAATACTTACATAACCTTCCAATATATTAAGGAAATAAAAACACTTATGAAAACAATCGAGACCGTACAGTGCTTTAACGGAAGACAAATAAGAATTGAGCATTTTTCTCAGAGTCTTCAGTGTGAAATGAAGTTTGCCCTCTTCCTCCCACCCCAATCGGAAAAGAATGATGTACCCTTGATATACTGGCTTTCAGGACTAACGTGCACCGATGAAAACTTTGTGCAAAAAGCTGGGGCTCAGCGTTACGCGGCTGAGTACGGTATTGCCATCCTGGCACCAGACACAAGCCCCAGAGGAGAAAATGTGCCCGATGATCCCGATGAATCATATGATTTCGGACTAGGCGCAGGGTTCTATGTTAATGCCACACAGGAGCCATGGAAGAAAAATTATCACATGTATGAATATGTAACAGAAGAGCTACCACAGCTCATTAATACAAGTGATCTGCCAATTGATTCATCACGCTGCTCAATCTCGGGTCACTCCATGGGCGGACACGGAGCGCTGATATGTGCCCTTCGAAATCCCGACCGATACCGCTCAGTGTCGGCATTTTCCCCTATCGTGGCTCCAAGTCAGTGTCCTTGGGGTAATAAAGCGTTATCCAATTATCTTGGTGAGGAAGAGTTTGTCTGGCAAACCTATGATGCTAACGAACTAATTAAGAATGGCGCCTCTCAACTTCCAACTTTAATTGATCAGGGCACAACTGATAATTTTCTTGAAGAACAACTGAAAACAAGCATTTTGGAAAAGACTTGTGATGAGGTGGGATACGATGCATATATTCGTTATCAAGAAGGCTACGACCACAGCTATTTTTTTATCGCTAGCTTTATAGGCGAACACATAGCTTTCCACAACCAATTCCTTAAAGCAGATTGAGATTCATTAAACTCCAGCAAGGTACTCTTACTAAGAAAACGATAAGAAATAAACGGCTAAAATTATTATGAAACTTAATGACACGACACTTCTAAAAACTAACGCTCTGATAGATGGAGAATGGGTATCATCCGACACTAATGATGTTCTACCCGTGAAGAATCCAGCGACAGGAGACATTATTGCCGAAGTTGCAAAGTCCTCTGCTAATCAAACGAAAATGGCCATTGATGCCTCCGCCGACGCTATGGAGGATTGGAAGAATCTACCGGCAAAAGCAAGAGCTAACCTTCTACGAACTTGGTTCGAATTAATGATTACGAATCAGGAAGACCTTGCCAAAATAATGACAGCTGAGCAAGGAAAGACATTGGCAGAATCAAGAGGAGAAATTGCATACGGGGCCGCATTTATTGAATGGTTTGGAGAGCAAGCGAAAAGGATCGATGGAGACATTATTCCTGGCCCTTCAAAGGACAAGCGCATCGTCTGTATTAAACAACCAGTCGGCGTAGTCGCCGCAATTACTCCTTGGAACTTTCCTAATGCAATGATTGCGAGAAAGGCAGCACCAGCACTCGCGGCTGGATGTTCAATTGTAATTAAGCCTGCATCTGAGACCCCCTTATCAGCGTTGGCGATGGGAGAACTTTCGATGAGGGCTGGAATACCAAAGGGTGTCATCAACATCCTAGCAGGAAATTCTTCAGAGATTGGTGCCGAAATGACCAGCAATCCAATTGTAAGAAAGCTTACTTTTACCGGCAGCACTGAGATTGGTAAACTGCTCGAAGCGCAATGTGCCAGCACTATGAAGAAGACCTCTATGGAGCTTGGCGGCAATGCTCCTTTTATCGTTTTTGAAGATGCCGATATCGATGCTGCGGTTGCGGGGGCGATGATCTCAAAATATCGTAACGCAGGGCAAACTTGCGTTTGCTCAAATCGAATTCTACTGCACGATGCAATTTACGATGAATTTCTAGAAAAATTCTTGACCGCCACTAGGGAGCTTACAATAGGCAATGGAGCTGAAGACCATATAAGTATTGGCCCGCTTATTAACGAAAAAGCGGTTAGAGATGTTGATAAGCTTGTGCAAGCATCTGTAAGATCGGGCGCTGAACTAATCTGTGGCGGCAGCCCTCACCCGCTTGGCGGATGTTTTTACCAGCCCACTATCCTAAATGAAGTATCCTCCGAGATGCCTGTTTTTCGAAATGAGATTTTTGGACCTGTCGCACCACTTGTTCGCTTCTCATCTGAAGCTGAGGCCATAAGTCTCGCT
This sequence comes from uncultured Halieaceae bacterium, assembly GCA_913051825.1. Taxonomy (GTDB): domain Bacteria; phylum Pseudomonadota; class Gammaproteobacteria; order Pseudomonadales; family Halieaceae; genus CABYJX01. The sequence goes on along the minus strand of CAJXCR010000002.1, from coordinate 59,913 downwards.
AATGATACTGAATTTGGACTTGCGGCTTACTTCTACACACGTGATGTGGGTCGGGTGTGGAGAGTTTCGGAGGCTTTAGACTACGGCATCGTGGGAATAAATGAAGGCATTATCTCGAACGAAATGGCTCCATTTGGTGGTATGAAAGAATCGGGATCTGGAAGAGAGGGATCGAAATATGGGGTCGACGATTACCTTGAAATTAAATACATCTTAATGGGTGGACTTGATCGCTAAAACCAGACTATTAATTTTCTGTTTTTGCATAATCTAGAGTCCTATCAAGGGCTATTGAAAGCTTCTCGAGCAATTCATCAATTTGTTTCTCATTGATGATTAATGGCGGGCATAGAGCGATATTATTTCCAGCTAGGCCTCTCACGATTAGTCCTTCTTCTTGCGCTGATTTTTGACAGAAAGCTCCCACGGAGTTTGTCTCAAATGGTCTTTTTGATTCCTTATCGGAAACAAGCTCTAGAGCTCCAATCAGGCCCATTCCTCTCACTTCTCCGACCAATGGATGTTCCTGTAGCTCTCTAAGCCTCGGTTGCAAATAATCACCCATCTTTTGTGCATGATCAAAAATATTGTCTCGCTCATAAATCTCCAGCACCTTAACGGCTACCGCGCAACCCAAAGGATGACCGCCATAAGTATATCCATGGCCATATATTCCAACATCCGCCGCCTGCTCAGACATGGCATCATGCATTTCACCAGTTACAATTGCAGCACTCATCGGAACATACGCTGAAGAAAGCGCTTTTGCACAAGACATTAGATCAGGCTTCATTCCAAGCTTGGTCGCGCCAAAGTCACTTCCCAAACGACCAAATCCACAAATCACTTCATCATCCCAAAGAAAGATGTCGTACTTATTCAAGATTACCTGAATCTTTTCAAAGTAGCCTTCTGGAGGCACTATGACCCCACCTGCACCACACACGGGTTCTGCAATAAATGCTGCAATCGTATTAGGATCTTCCTTAATAATTAATGATTCTAGTTCCTCAGCAAGCCTAGAACTAAATTCAGACTCTGATTCACCAGGTTTTCCTTCTCGATAATAGTGAGGACAAGTTGTTCTCAAAATACCAAGAGCATCAACAGGAAGATCAAAATGGGTGTGCATAGCAGACAAACCTGTGAGGCTAGCTGAAGCGACGGTCACACCATGATATCCCTTGTCTCTGGAGATAATTTTACGTTTCTCAGGCTTGCCTATGGCATTAAAATAATATCTTAGATTTTTTATCTGGGTGTCGTTGGCATCTGAACCGGATGTCCCAAGAAACACTCTCGCATCATCAATCGGCGCTATAGAGGCGAGCTTTTCAGAAAGCTCAATTGCCGAGGGATGACTTTTCCCCCCAAATAAATGACAGAAGGTAAATTTTCTCATCTGCTCTTGAGCTACCTGAATTATTTCCTCATTTCCATAACCAAGAGACGTGCACCAGAGTCCGGCCAGACCTTCTAAATAACGCTTACCATTGCTATCAAAAACATATACTCCTTCACCTCTCTCAAGAACCAATTGTTCTATGGCAAGAGGATTTGTTGTCGGATAAATCATTGACGTCATTCAAAATCTCCTTTTATATTGCGTCAATAAGCTAAATTTTTTTGATCTAACCCTTTGATTAATTTTTTCAAGACTCCAGAGTAGTCTTCTGAATAGCGGCTCGCCAACTTTTTATACGTTGTGCACGTTTTTTCTGAGTCCATGAGACTTTAAATACGCGATCCGCCTTCCAAATTTCACGCAGCATCTTTTTCCCTTTCCATAATTCTACTCCAAGTCCTGCAAGGTAACATGCGCCTGCTACAGTGGATTCTGTCAGAGCAGGTCGAATTAGCTGTCGCCCAACAACATCAGCTTGAATTTGCATAAGCAAGTTATTTTCTGATGCCCCACCATCTACCTTGAGACCTTTTACTCGCTTACCCAAATCTCGTTCCATTGCGGTGATTATGTCCATATTTTGAAGAGCCATTGCATCTAAAGTTGCTCTTGCAATGTGTCCACGTTCTGTACCACGCGTCAATCCTGTAACAGTACCTCTCGCCTCAGGACTCCAATGAGGTGCACCTAGGCCCGTAAGAGCTGGTACAAATTCAACCCCATTATGGTCAATCACTTCATTTGCAAGGCGCTCTATATCTGAAGCTTTAGAGATAAATTTAAGTCCATCGCGAATCCATTGCACCGCTGCTCCACAAACAAACGCACCACCCTCTATCGCATATGTTGCTCTTTTATCTTTCTCTAACTGCCACGCTACGGTTGTTAACAAATTAGTCTTAGATTGAAGTTTTTTCTCGCCCGTATTCATCAAAATAAATGAACCCGTACCAAAGGTACATTTTACATCACCAACATTAAAACAAGTCTGCCCAAATAACGCCGCCTGCTGATCGCCTGCCACTCCGGAAATCGGTATCCCATCAGGAAGTCCTGGAAAACCTAATGTACTACCCATTATTCCACTGCTCGCACAAATGCGAGGAAGTATGTCTCTAGGAATCTCGAAAACTGATAGCAGCTCTTTATCCCAAGATAACGAAGAGAGATTCATCAGCGATGTACGTGAAGCATTGGTAACATCGGTTACATGAACCTGACCTCCGGTTAATCTCCACAACAAATAGCTATCAATGGTGCCAGCAATCACTCTACCCTTCCGCAGTTTGGTCGCTACACCAGGCGTATTTTTAATCAACCATCTGAATTTACTACCAGAAAAATATGGATCTAGGAGAAGGCCAGAACGTCTTTTAACCATACCTTCGACTCCTGACTTCTTGAGGGAATTACAGAAATCAGTCGTTCGTCTACACTGCCACACAATCGCGTTGTTAAAGGGTTGTGAGGTAAATCGATCCCAAAGAAGCGCAGTCTCCCTTTGGTTTGTGATGCCAATTGCGACGATGTTTGAAGGGCGACAGATTTGCTTTTGCATAATTGACTTAACCGAACGCACTACCGATTTCCAGATATCGTCTGGAGAATGTTCTACCCAACCAGGTTTGGGGTACATCTGCGCAAACTCTGTATTAACCTTTGCTCGCACCCGACCACTCTCATCCATCAAGGCCGCAGTTGTTCCGGTCGTGCCCTGATCAATAGCGAGAACAAATGACGCCATTAACTGGCATACCCTTCAACGGCCTTTATTTCTAAATAATCCGTAAAACCGTGTGACCCCCACTCTCGACCATTGCCAGATTGCTTGAATCCACCAAAAGGCACATCGTATCCCCCAGAAGCACCATTTATATGAACATTACCCGCACGTATGCGCGATGCAACGGTACGCGCCCGCTCAATATTTCCACTTTGAATATAGCCCGCCAAACCATAAGGAGTATCATTAGCTATCTCGATCGCTTCCTCTTCAGTCTGATATGGAATCATAACGAGGACAGGACCAAAGATCTCTTCCCGTGCGATGGTCATATCATTGTTTGCATCAGAGAAAACCGTAGGTCGAATGAAGTAACCGATCTCACATTCATCTGGCCTACCGGGTCCCCCACAAACCAACTTGGCACCCTCCTCTATCCCTTTCTTAATCAAAGTCTGTATTTTATCGAACTGTATGTCGGAAACTACTGGACCCATAGTAACCCCTTCAGCAGTAGGATCGCCGACCACCACTTTTTCACTAACACGTATAGCGATTGACTCAGCTTCGGCTAGCTTATCTGCAGGGATAAGCATCCTAGACGGCGCATTACATGACTGCCCTGTATTATTGTACATGTGCAATAGTCCCCCAGTTACAGCGGCCTCTAGATCTGCATCATCTAAAATAATGTTAGGTGACTTTCCTCCTAATTCCTGTGTAACACGTTTAACCGTTGGAGCAGCATTTTGCGCAACAAGACTTCCCGCTCTAGTTGATCCAGTAAAAGACATCATATCGACATCAGGGTGACTAGAAAGCGCTGTGCCTGCTGTAGCACCGTCACCATTTACCATATTGAATACTCCCGCAGGAACGCCGGCTTCGTGCATAACCTGCGTCCAAATATAGGCAGATAACGGTGCGATTTCACTGGGTTTTAAAATCATCGTGCACCCCACCGCTAACGCTGGCGCCACCTTGCAGCCAATTTGATTAACGGGCCAGTTCCAAGGGGTGATTAGTCCACATACTCCTATGGGCTCCTTAAAGACTCTATGCGCACCAAAATCCTCTTCGAACTCAAAGTTCTCCAACACCCTAGCTGCTTCTTGAAGATGCCCAAGACCTGTATGAGCCTGTGATTTTTGAGCTAATTTGGATGGTGCTCCCATTTCTTCCTGGATAGCATCTGCAATATCATCGTAATATTTCTTGTAGATCTCTACGCAAGACTCCAAAAGCTCCAGCCGCTCTTTAATAGAGGTTTTACCAAATGACTGAAATGCAGTTTTTGCAGCCTCTACCGCTAAATCAATATCTTTCTCTGATCCAAGAGAAATTTGTGCACAGACAGTCTCTGTTGCAGGGTTAATTACATCAAAGGAATTTGGTTGTAATGGACTTACCCATTCACCGTTTATATAGAATTGGTGATAGTCGCGCATAATTTCTCCTGATATTAATAAATTAGAAACACTTTGGTATCATATCAATAAGCGAAGCTCGCTTGAACAATAGATTCGCCTGCCCAAATATCCAATAAATTGGCCTCTATTGATTAATAAAGAAATGGTGAAAAGTTTTATAAGTGATATGGTTGAGCGGTATTTGGGCCTTAATGCGGAGTTACAAAAATGAATCAGGCAATTTCAAACGACGAAATGATTCTATTTCGAGACATGGCTCGACGTGCGTTTCAAACAGAAATAGCTCCTTACTTTGAGCAGTGGGAATCTGAAAAAGAAATGCCAAGGACGATTTGGAATACTATGGGTTCCGCAGGCCTTCTTTGTCCGGATGTTGCTGAAGAATATGGAGGCTCGGGCACAACGCCTCACGTTACACTTGCATTAATAGAAGAATTGTCTCAAATGGGTTTCGGAGGACTCGCGACCGGTTATGGCATTCATTCAAACATTGTAGCTCCCTATATTTCAAGACATGGTACAGAAGAGCAAAAATTAAACTGGCTTCCCAAAATGGTGTCTGGCGAAGTGGTTGGAGCTCTAGCGATGACAGAACCAGGAGCGGGCTCTGATGTTCAAGGAATTAAAACTAATGCAGTAAAAGATGGCGAAGACTGGGTACTAAATGGCTCGAAGATATTTATAACCAATGGTATTCATGCAGATTTAGTTGTTGTCGCCGCGATCACGGAGCCCGGCATGGGTGCTAAAGGCATCTCCCTATTTTTAGTCGATGCAAAACTTCCTGGCTTTGAGAAAAGTAAAAAGATTGACAAGATTGGTCAGCATTCATCTGATACGGCCTTGTTGTTCTTCCAAGATATTCGTCTAGATAAAAGCGCTCTACTTGGCAACTTAAATAAAGGCTTTGTCATCATGATGGAAGAGCTCCCCAGAGAAAGACTTGGAATCGCAGCGCAGGCTATTGCTTCTGCTGAAGGAGCACTAAAGCTAACCGTCGAATATGTAAAAGAGCGCAAGACCTTTGGGGAAACTTTAGCAACACATCAAAACACGCGCTTTAAGCTTGCGGACGTTAAAACAGAGATTGCGCTTAACCGAGCACTTTATGAAAAGGCCTCTAATGACTACGGCAAGAGCCTATTGACGGCTGACGAAGCAGCTATGCTTAAGTTAGCCAGTTGCGAGATGCAGTGCAAGGCTATTGATGAATGCTTGCAACTCTTCGGCGGCTACGGATATACGACAGAGTACCCAATCTCACGCTTCTTTTTAGATGCACGAGTCCAGCGAATCTATGGCGGATCCTCAGAGATAATGAGAGAACTTGTGGCAAGAACTATGCTAGGAAAATAATTATCCTATTACACCTTCCGAACGAAGTTTATCCATATCTTCTTCGCTGAGATCAAGCAAGCCTCCTAGTATCTCTTTGTTATGGCTGCCAATGTCACCTCCCGGCCAATCTGTTCGACCTGGAGTCTCTTCGAGCAGTGGCATTATTGCAGGAATTTGCAAGGGTTTCCCATCTATCTCTACTCGCTCGAACATACCACGCGCTTGATAGTGAGGGTCCTCCATCATATCTTCAACACTGTAGATAGGGCCAACAGGAACACGTGCCTCCTCCAAAATATCAATAACTTCCTTTGCTAACAATGTCTTACACCACTCGCCTAAAGCTTCGTCAATTTCATCTTCGTGCTTCAAACGACCGGAATTATCTGTCATTTCAGGATTTTCTGACATATCTGGACGACCAGCGGCAATCATTAGTCGCTTAAAAATAGAGTCGCCATTCCCACCAATAACTACAAATTTTCCATCCCTACAAGGATAAGTATTTGTAGGCACTATCCCAGTGATGGTCGTTCCGGAAGGTTCTCGAACAACACCTCCACCATCGTACTCAGGAACAATACCTTCCATAAGATTGAAAATAGACTCGTACAACGCCACATCAACAACCTGACCTTCACCACTTTTTTCTCGCGCTATAATTGCTAGCGTTACGCCTAATGCAGCGTGAATTGCAGATACCGTATCTCCCAAAGAAATGTTTGGTCGAACCGGGGCTTTCCCAGGTTCGCCATTAATATATCTAAATCCACCAAAACCTTCGGTCACAGACGCGTAACCTGGTTTTTCAGAATAAGGTCCTGTCTGTCCGTAGCCTGAAATTCTAGCGTATATCAATCCTGGATTGCGCTTTTTAGCTACATCTGGACCAAGTCCCCAGGATTCCATAGCTCCTGGCCGAAAATTTTCTACCACCACATCAGCTGAATCAAATAACTGAAGCACCAATTCGCGACCTTTTTCAGATTTAAGGTCTAAAGTTACACTTTTTTTGTTTCGTCCGAGACTTCTATACCAAAGCGATGCGCCATCTTTAACTACCCTCCAACCACGTATGGGATCACCACCGGGTGGTTCTACTTTTATAACTTCGGCCCCGAAATAAGCCAACATTGTGCCTGAAAACGGACCGGCTAAAAGCTGTCCAAGCTCAATTACTCTAATACCTTCGAGAGGTCTGATTTTTGAAGGGGTCATATGCTAATCCTTACTGAATAAATATGATTTTCTTTTAAATCCTAAGATTAATTTTCTTTTAGCGCATCAGCCAGTGCTGAAATTAGCAGATCTATCTCACTAGTTTCAATTACAAAAGGAAGACCTAGCTGGAGCGTATCCCCCCCGTACCGAATATAAAATCCTTTTTCCCACATCCTCATAGCAATCTCGAAAGGTCGGCGTGCTGGTTCTCCGGGATATGCGTCTAAAGTTAATGCACCTGCAAATCCGAAATTTCTGATATCTTTAACTGACGGGATATCTTTAAGAGAATGAATGCTATCGGAAAAATGAGTTGCTAAATTATTAACGCGCTCCGGTAATTTTTCTGATTCAAGTATCTCTAAAGCTGCTAGTCCTGCTGCACAAGCAACAGGGTGCGCAGAATATGTATAGCCGTGCGGAAATTCAAGCATATAGTCAGGAAGATCAGATTCCATAAATGTTTTGTAGATTTCTCCCTTAGCAACAACAGCACCCATTGGCACCGCTCCATTGGTGAGTTGCTTTGCAATATTCATAATATCCGGATCCACGCCAAAGACCTGCGCTCCTGTCATCCCTCCACAACGACCAAAGGCGGTGATCACTTCATCAAAAATAAGTAAAATATTATTTTGATCACATAGTTCTCTGATGCGCTGCAAATAACCTTTCGGCGGTGGAATGACCCCCGCAGATCCAGCCATAGGCTCAATAATAACCGCCGCAATGTTAGAAGAATCGTGGAGCGTAATTAATTCTGCCAACTCTTCAGCCAAATGAGCGCCGTGCTCCGGCATTCCCTGGCTAAAGTTATTTTCTGGAAGAATTGTATGAGATAAATGATCAGCCTGAATTCCTTCACCAAAAAGTTTTCGATTCGCTCCAATTCCTCCGACGGAAAGTCCTCCAAAATTAACTCCATGGTAGCCTTTTATTCGACTGATAAATCTAGTCTTCTGAGACTCTCCCTTGAGACGCCAATACGCCCGAGCCATCTTTAATGATGTGTCTACAGTCTCGGAACCACTATTAGTAAAAAAAACATATTCCAAATCCTTAGGCATTAACGTTTTAATTTTATTTGCGAGTTCAAAAGATTTTGGCTGCCCAAACTGAAACGAAGGTGAATAATCTAGCGTTTCTAATTGCCTCGCTACGGCATCACTAATCTCAGGTCTATTATGGCCGGCTCCCGAACACCACAAACCGGAAAGACCATCCATAATTCGTCTCCCCTTATCGTCAATATAGTAGATACCATCAGCACCAACTATCATCCTTGGATCAGCCTTGAATTGGCGATTACCCGTATAGGGCATCCAGTGTGCCTCTAAGTCAGAAGGGGTCATTTTGTTATTACTATTGTTCATCTCTTACCTTACACATTAACATTACTCATTGTACGGCGCCCTAATGATAGATCTTCCGTGCCTTTTAATCTTCCGACTTAATCTTGATAGCCAGAAATTGACTTTGCCGCTTGATAAGCAAAAGTCATAGCTGGCCCTAAGGTCGCCCCTGGTCCAGGATAACAGGGTAAAGTGGGTGCGCTGCAATTACCTATCGCATAAAGGCCGGGAATTATTTCTCCAGTTTCCCTGACCACTTGCGCATCACAGTTAGTAACCATCCCACCCTGTGTCCCAAAATCTCCAGGGTCAACTCGAACAGCATAAAATGGTGGCTGGTCGATAGGACCCAAACAGGGATTAGGACTTATTCGATGATCCCCATAGTATCTATCATAAGCAGAATCGCCACGCCCGAATTGCTCATCAGTTCCAGACTCTGCGTATTGATTCATTAATTCAACTGTCTTTTCTAGACCATCAGGATCTATATTTGTTTTTTCAGCGAGCTGCCTCACAGAAGCTGCAGTAGCAAAGAAACCTTCTTTTTCATAAGACGAAGGAATCATCCAGTCAGGTCGAAACTTAGAATTGTACAAAGGACCAACAAAATAACTAGCTCTAAATTTTGCATCAAAAATCTGCCAAGTAGGATAACAGGGGTTCGTGTCAGTGTGTCGCAAAAAGGTGTCTTGCTGAAATGCCATATAATTTTGTGATTCATTACTAAAACGCTGGCCTGAAGGATTCACCATAATAGAACCTGGATATGATTTCTCCATGATACTTAATCTCGGAATAGTTTCTCCAGGAACCGAGATCGTATTACACCACCACGCCTCTCCCAACCGATGCATTTTCGCGCCAAGACGAAGCCCCTGAACTATTGCATCGCCAGTGTTCTCGAGAGCACCCGCACTCCATCTGTGATCACTTGGCTTTGGGAGATACTCATCTCGCATCTCTTGATTGTGTTCAAACCCACCGGCAGCCAGAATAACACCTTTGCGAGCCTCAATTTTTCTTAACTCTCCATCCTGCTCTACCTCGATACCGATGACTTCACCATCTTGGGTGATCACTGATTTCATTGGACAATTTAACCAAAGAGGGATATCTCGATCTAACAGCGAAGCTCTTAACCGAGCCACACCAGCACAACCGGTTGCAAGTCGACGGTGGAATTTGTCGCGTAGCCGCCATGGAATATCGCAAATGTAGGCGAGAAATAATTTAAATACATCCTTCCACCAGCCTGGCTGCTGCCCTACTAATAATGCGGCCTCTACCTGCGTAATTCCAATAACACCCGCTAAATGCATCATAGGATGAGTTCGTCTAAGTCGCCTCCATTCATCTCCTAATTCATCTGCAGAAAATGGCACGGGCTCCATGGATCTATGCCCTGTCATTGAGCCTTCAAGATTAGTGTAATAATCTGGATAGGCTTCCAGAGAAAGATATCTCACTCTGGTATGCTGATGCAGAAAATCGATCATCTTTGGACCATTTTCTAAATAACAATCTATCTTTTCATAAGGCACTTCTTCTGGAGTAATTAATTGATGAAGGTATGTTCTGGCTGAAGCGATTGAATCATTTGCTCCCGCCTCTTTAGCATATCGATTACAGGGGATCCAAACACCTCCACCGCTGATTGAGCTGGTACCTCCATAAAGATCAGATTTCTCTACCACTAGTACATTTTTAAGACCCATTTCATGAGCACAAAGTGCCGCAGTAAGCCCACCATTTCCAGACCCCACAATTACAACATCGAAACTGTTGTTCCATTCTTTCTCCATAAGCATCAAACCTGCAAAACAACCTTTTAGAAATCTAACTTCATTGATAAACCAGTACCACCTGCCAAATAGTATTGTAGCGTCTTCAAGCGAGATATGTGCGCTGAATTTAATTATTCAAAATTATCTCCTAAATTATGGAGACTGGGATTTCATTAGAGCGAGTAATGCTGCAACAGTTGCTTCAGTGCCAAGAATAATAGAGGCTCGAGGGTCAATTTTAAAAAGAGGTGAATGATGCGATGGTACTGGGGCACCACCTTGCGCTTCTATCTCAAATGCCGACTTAGGCGTACCACCCACAACAAAGTAGGTACTTGGAATATAGGGGTCAGCAGTAAAGAGCGGAAAATCCTCTGCTCCCATCCCTAGCCGCTTGCCCTGCACAAAAACTTCCTTACCAAATCTCGCACCCCAGAGGTCTACTAATTTCTCAGTGAATTCGCTATCGTTCCAAGTAGGTGGAACCGACTCTTCAGAAATAGTCACTGAAGGTAGCATATTGCCAGACAACCCTGCGGCGCGACCTAAGTTTTCTGCAACCCGACGAATTCCATTCAACAAAATATCTCTAGACTCAGCCGATTCGCTTCGCACAGTGAGCTGAAGTGTTGCACGATCTGGAATAATATTGTGTTTTGTCCCCGAATGAAAAGACCCTACAGTTATGACACCTGGTTCTCTTGGAGGCAAGTTTCTGCTAACAACAGTTTGTAACGCAATTACGATCTGACTCGCTAGAACGACTGGATCAACGCTTCTATGAGGACTTGCTCCGTGAGCACCAACACCATGAACAACAACATCTACCGTGTCGGCCCCAGAATAAGGAGAGTCGAAGACGCCCAGCATTCCTGTTGGAATCTCCGAAGAAACATGTAATGCCAATGCTCCATCTGGCTTACCAAATCTACCCCAAAGATTTTCCCGCATCATATTCCGTGCGCCCATCACACGCTCTTCAGCTGGTTGTCCTAATAACATCAATGTACCAGACCACTGATCTGCCTTATCTGCCATAATTCGAGCAGTACCTACCAAGCTTGTGATATGCACATCATGCCCGCACGCATGCATCACAAAAACTTCGTTCCCGTTCCAGTCTACTTGCTTGGCTCGCGATGCATTAGCAAGCCCCGATTTCTCCTCTATTGGCAATCCATCCATATCAGCTCGAACCATTATGAGAGGACCAGCTCCATTCTCTAGTAAGGCTATTAGACCTGTTCCGCCAAGGTTTTGAGTCACTCTAAAGCCTGCGTCGACAAGCTCTCTTGAAAGTTTGTCGGCTGTTTTATACTCCATCAAAGACAATTCTGGATTACGATGAAAGTGATCAAAAAGCTCGTCGAGATGAGCGTCATATTCTTTTGTTACCACTTGATTTAGATCATCTGCGAAATTAATTTCAGCAAGGATTGATAATAAAAAAACTGCAAAGACACTAAGCTTCCATCTCATCATTAATGTGCCTCCTAATTTATCTAAGCTTCGCAGAAACCGACCGTTCTAAACCCATCTCTCTAACTAGATTCTAACCATTTTCATACCAGCCTCCCCATACCTCGGACCTGATGTGCCGCCAACTGGCGCGGCTGTCTCGAGGTAATCAAGCTGTTTGGCTGACAGTGTAACGCTTACTGATTTTATACTGTCTTCTAAGGTAGCTCGTCGTTTAAATCCTGGAATTGGTACAACATCTCCTCCTTTTGAAAGCAACCAAGCTAAGGCTACCTGGGCGCAGCTAATTGATAATTCATTAGCAACTTGATCGATCGCCGAAACGATCGCTAAGTTTCTATCCAAATTTTCACCGGTATATCTAGGATCTCGATGCCTAAAATCATCGTCTGGAAGCTGAGAAAGAGTCTTCACTGTACCAGTAAGGAAGCCTCTTCCAAGTGGAGAATAAGGAACTAAACCAATTCCAAGTTCTCTACAGATTGGTAAAATCTCTGTTTCGATTTCTCGCTCCCATAAAGAATATTCTGACTGCAATGCTGCGATGGAATGCTCGTCGTTGGCTCTGCGTATTGTATCGCCACCCGCTTCTGACAAACCTATGTAGCGAACCTTGCCTTCCCGAACAAGATCCGCCATTCCTCCCACGGTTTCCTCTATAGGAACCTTTGGATCAACTCTGTGCAAATAAAACAGGTCAATACACTCTGTATCTAACCTCCTTAAACTTCCCTCAATTGCACTGCGCGCATTTTGTGGACTACCATCTACTCCTGAAATTCCAGAATCCTTAATAGAAAATCCAAATTTAGTCGCCAATACGATCGATTCCCGCTTGCCATATAAAGCTTTACCAAGAAAAGATTCATTCTGATATGGACCATACACTTCGGCCGTGTCAAAGAATGTAACCCCCAGTTCAATTGCTTTATGAATCGTTCTTTCTGCTTCTCTCATATCAGCTGCACCGCCATACATGAGCTGCCCAGATTCAACCATTGGCATGCATCCAACACCTAGGCTGGAGACGGAAAACCCCGATCTTAATTCTCGCATTTTCATTTTAATATCACTTCTTTAACTCAATAGTCCCAACTTTTTTCTTGTCATCTTCTTTAAAGATCATTGTTGCCTCTTCCGCCCACTTAAGTGACTGGAGATAGATTTTTGTAATAGTCTCTGGAGAATGATTCATGGAACGCAAAGCATCCCAATCGCTGTTCTCATAAGCCAAAACCGCTGCCAGATTGGCCCCTTCTTGACCTTCATGCCTTAGTACCGCGGATGTAAGCGAATCACTTATAGGTAGAGACTTGATAATTTTTGGTAATGGATCAGGCATTATGAGGTCAAGTGTAGAAAGCATACCAACCATAAAACACCGATCTCTCAGTCCTCGTTCACGCTCATCTACTAAATTCTCGCACATCTTAGAACGAGAAAGACTCAGCCTTAACAAGCTTTCCTGCTTATTGGACACTTTTGTCGAGGACAACAGTAAAGCCATGGAGCGAACATGATTAAAACCCAGGTAAACAATTGCCTCCCTCAAACTTTCTGTCTTCCTTGGCAATCCGAGAAAAGCAGAGTTCAGATAACGCATTAGTCTAAGTGTTAAAGATACATCTTGCTGTACGATTCGAACTAAATCTTCTATTTCAGAATCTGGTCTAGCAAGTTCATTCAATAGCCTCATCAGTGCGGCTTGATTCGAAGGAATCGTATGCTGCCTAAGTACTTCAGGTTTACTAAAATAGTATCCCTGAAAAAGGTCTGCACCGAGGTCGTAGCAAGCTTGATATTGTTCTCGAGTCTCTACTTTTTCGGCCAAAATCTTGACGTTGAATTTTCGCAGCGGCTCAATTTTTTGTTTCAATCGCTTCGCATCATCATCAGGCTCGAGCTCTACTTTCACATAATTTACCAAGCGAAGGATATCATTCATTTTTTCGTCCGCACGCTCATCAAAAATAAAATCATCTAACGCCAGTTTGAACCCACGTGCTGATAACAATTGAGCTCCAAGTAAAATCTCATCATCCAGAGTAATGTCTTCGAGCAATTCTATTACCACGCGATCCGCTGGCAATTCTATCTTGGTATGGTTTACAAGAAACCAACGAGTGAAGTTTATGAAAGCAGGTTTTTTTCCAACCAGTCCATCTAAACCGAAGTCAGACAAAGCAGACAAAATGACTTGCGAAGTGGCCCTATTTCCATCTTGAACATCTGCCGATGTCCCATCCCGAGACCGATAAAGCAACTCGTATGCAAAAACGTCAAGATTTCTATCGTAAATTTGTTGCCGACCTATGTAAGCATCATAATTCATAGTTATTTATAAAACCCCAAGATAAGTGACACTATAAGCAAAATAAAGAAAACTAGTAACAAAGTAGCAAGATCATTAATTTAACTTACCTGCAACTTTCTACCAGGAATCGCATCAATTAGTGCACGGGTGTAATCATTCTCTGGATGCTCGAAAATTTTACTGCTAGACCCTTCCTCAACTATTGATCCTTTATGCATTATTAGAATTCGATCTGAAATCTTACGTATTACAGAAAGATCATGGGAAATAAATAGCATAGTCAAACCATATTCATCGATTAATTCTTGAATCAAAGTAAGCACCTGAGACTGAATGGTAACATCTAAAGCCGACACCGGTTCATCGGCAACAATAAACTTAGGGCGAACAGCCAAAGCACGACCAATCGCAATCCTTTGCCTCTGCCCTCCAGAAAATTCATGTGGATATTTACGCACGGAGGATCTGGTTAATCCTACGTCATTCATTATCTTAAATACCGCACTAGTAACATCTTTGTTTTCTACAATCTTGTGCAGATGCATTGGCTCTGCCAATGTATCGAAAACTGTCATTCTAGGATTTAGAGAAGCGAATGGATCCTGAAAAATTATTTGCATAAATCTTCGTTGATGCTTCATCGAGGAATTACTGAGCTTTGTTAGCTCAAGGTCTGCAAATTTCACTGACCCAGATGTAGGCTTTATTAATTGTACGATTGACCTCCCTAGAGTAGATTTTCCACTTCCAGACTCTCCCACAAGGCCTACTACTTCCCCTGGCAAGATTGAAAAACTAACATTGCTGACAGCTCTAATGGGAGTGCGATATCTAGCAGATGAAAACCAAGTATTTAAATTCTTCACCTGAACTAGCGGATCATCACCTCTCACGCTAGAAACAGCCTTTCCACCTCTTGGGATTGCCGACAATAATTTCTTGGTATACGGGTGTGTTGGAGAACCTAGAATAGAGCTTCTATCGCCTGATTCTACTATCCTCCCTTTCTGCATCACGATGACATCGTCAGCAAAATCAGACACCACTGAAAGATCATGACTGATAAAAATCACTCCAAGATCTCTCTTGTTCTGAAGCTCTGTTATGAGAGAGAGCATTTGAGCTTGAATAGTAACATCTAGTGCCGTGGTAGGTTCATCAGCAATCAATAGTTCCGGTTCGTTTATTAACGCCATAGCGATCATGACTCTTTGGCGCATACCACCGGAAAACTCATGCGGAAAACAATCTATAGTTACTTCAGGTTCTCTAATTCCAACCTCTCTAAGCAACTCTATGGAGAGATCCCTAGCTTGCCCGCGCCTTAACCTCTGGTGACAAATGAGTGGCTCGGCCAGTTGTTTTCCTATAGTCATAAATGGGTTTAAACAAGTCATTGGGTCTTGAAAAATCATGGATATCCGGCGACCTCTAATACTCCTCAAACGCTCATCGCTTAGCCTAAGTAAATCTTGTCCGTCGAAAATTGCCGAACCGGAATCAATTTTGCCCGGTGGTGTTGGTATTAATCCAAGCAGGCTATAGCAGGATACCGATTTACCAGATCCAGACTCACCTATGATCGCAGTAGTCTTGCCCCTGTCTACTGTAAAACTGATGTCTTCTACGGCTCTGGCAATGCCATTTCTAGTAACAAAACTGACTGATAATCCATCAACCTTCAATAAGTGATTAGAGTTAATCTTTTGCACCCCTCACATCCAGAGCATCCCTCAATCCGTCCCCCAAAAAGTTCAATGAGAAAAGCGTGACTGCAAGAAAAAAGCCAGGAAATAATAGCAGCCATGGATACTCCTCCATCGTCTCAGCTCCATATGCAATTAATAATCCCCAAGAAGTTTCTGGCGGCTGAATTCCAAGCCCTAAAAAGCTTAAAAACGCCTCTAGCAGCATGACACTTGGAATTGTAAGTGTTGTGTAAACGATGATTGGACCGATTGCATTTGGAATAATATGCCGGACAAGAATCACTGATCGAGATAGACCAATTGCGACTGCTGCTTCAACAAACTCTTGTTGTCGAAGGTTTTGAACTTGTCCTCTCATTATTCTAGCCATGGTGAGCCACTCCACTGCACCAATGGCTAAAAACAGCAAAAGCATGTTTCGTCCAAAAACCACCATCAATAAAATGATAAATATCATAAAAGGCAAGGCATATAAAATATCAACCAATCTCATCATCACTGAATCAATTCTTCCACCCACAAATCCAGCGATCGAACCCCAAGTTACTCCAATAAATAAGGCTACTATTGTCGCCAAAAAGCCAACCGAAAGAGAAATTCTTCCTCCGTACATTATTTGAGTCAGTAAATCTCTTCCAAATATGTCTGTACCTAACCAGTGGTCTTGAGAAGGTCCCGTTGCACCAAGATTAAGATCCTGAACTTCGTAGCCATATGGCGCTATCCACGGTGTGAACAATGCAATTGCGAAGAATGCCGTTAAGATTATTAACCCTCCTAAGGCGGGTCGATTCTTTCTAAGTCGAATCCAGGCGTCCTTCGATAAGGACGAACCTGAAGCAATATCATTAATTTCTAAATCTTCCTGTTCAGTCATAGTTAAAGAGCTCAGAGCGAAGTCTTGGATTCATCCAAGCGGCCAAAACATCTGACATGAGATTAAAAATCACTATCAACGTGGACAAAAAAATTGTCGTGCCTAAAATCATAGTGTAGTCGCGATTAAAGGCTGCCTGAACATAGAAACGGCCCAACCCAGGAACCTGAAAAATAGTTTCAACTACAAATGAACCCGAAAGCAGTCCGGCAAACGCCGGTCCGAGAAACGCTACTAACGGCATCAAACCACCGCGCAAAGCATGTTGAGTAATTACTCGCCACTCAGAAAGTCCTTTAGCTCGAGCAGTGCGAATATAATCTTGAGAAAGAACTTCAAGCATACCCGCTCGAGAAAGACGAGAAACGTAAGCCGCATAAGCGGCGCCTAGAGTAATGGAGGGAAGGACTTTATCTCCAGGTATATCACCCCAACCAGATACAGGAAACCAATCCAGATGCACGCCAAACAATAACATTAGAGAAGGGCCTAGGAGAAAAGATGGAACACAAATTCCAATCATTGCAAAAGTCATAGGCAAATGATCGCGCCAAGTATTGGGATGTAACGATGCTATAACTCCGCTCAATCCTCCCACTATTACTGCGAAAATAAGTGCATAAAAGCCAAGCTCAGCAGTCACAGGCATCCCCGCCGCTATCAATTCGTTCACGCTCCTACCGGGATACTTAAAAGAAGGGCCAAAATCCCCCTCCCCCAGATCTGCTAGATAGGAAAAGTATTGATCCAGAATAGGTCGGTCTAGCTTGTACTGCGCCTCCAAGGCAGCCTTGACTTCCGGCATGACCGCTTTCTCGCTATCGAAGGGTCCTCCCGGCGCCATCCGAATCAAAAAAAACGTCGCTGTAATGACTGCTAGAATTACTGGCAGAGCTTGGAAAATTCTTACTACAACAAAACGAATCACTTATCCCTACCTGTCTTCTTTTTCCAAGTCTTCTAACCAAACATACTTTAGGTTTAACGAGTCCATCAAGTTAGAGGGCAAACCCTTAACGCTGCGATGTATTAAATGCTTACTCGTATACGTGTATATAGGAATAATAGGCATTGCCTGCATAAGCATTGTTTCAGCACGATAAAAGATTTGGTATCTTGACTCTCTATCAGCAGCCTTTGTCGATTTCTTAAGAATTAAATCATCGTAAACTGCATTTGCATATCCCGTACTGTTATTACCTCCCTCACTGATAAAGAGGTCTAAGAAATTATTAGGATCAACATAATCCCCAATCCATCCCCGTCTGGCAATATCAAACTCCATCTGATCGACCGAATCTAGATAGACTTTCCATTCTTGATTGGAAAGAGTGACCTGAATATTAAGTACCGACGACCACATCTGCTGGATCGCAACAGCAATTTTTCGATGAGCCTCACTAGTGTTATATATTATTTCGATACCTGGCCAGTTCTTACCATCTGGATAGCCCGCCTCTGCAATCAATTCTTTCGCCTTATCAGGGTCATATCCGAATAACCGAGGAGGATAGTATCCAAGCGTATCGGGCGGTGTAATGCTATAAGCAGGGAAAGCGGTGCCCTGAAGAACCGTAGAGGTGAGTATATCTCTATCGATAGATAAAGAAAGAGCTTGCCTGACTCGCACATCATTCAGCGGCTTTTTATTTGTGTTAAGTAAATAATAGTAAGTACCGAGATAAGGTGCTTGAACATAAGGCGTATTTTCCATATCACGATAAATAGGGATCTTATCTAAAGGCACTCCAGCTGTATAATGAAGCTGTCCGACACGAAACATTCGCTCTTCAGTGACCGAATTTTCCGTCGGATAAAACACCACTCCATTTAAACCAACTTTATCTCTATCCCAATATGTGGGGCTTTTCTTTACCACAATTCGACGGTTTAATTTCCACTCAGTCATTACAAAAGGTCCATTCCCAACAATATTTTCTGCTCGAGTCCATTTCGTATAGCGATCGGTCGACATACCAAACTTCTTGATAGTGGGCGGGTGAACCGCAAACGTACTGTAATGATCCAAAAGTTGAATAAAATAAGGTGTAGGTTCATTTAATGTAACCTCGAGAGTCCTTTGATCGAGGGCTTTGACTCCCACCTTCTCAAAATCGCTAATCTTTCCTTTTGCGAAGGACTCAGCATTTTTAACCGGGAAAAGCATATAACTGTACTGGTTACCCATCGCGGGATCTAATGCTCTCTGCCAAGACCATACGTAATCACTGGCTTGCACCGGATCTCCATTTGACCAACGTGCATTGGGATTTAAAAAAAACGTTATAACTCTTTTATCATCACTAAAAATCCATCGCTCAGCGACTCCCGGTTCCGGCTCGAGAGTGTACGGATTTTTAACAGCCAGACCTTCAAATAGTGCACGTACAATATGATTCTCTGGAACTCCTGTAACCACATGCGGATCTAGTCCCTGCGGCTCGGATCCATTTCCATAGTGCAAAATGCCAAGTCGATTTCCGCTGTCGACGTTACCCTCTCCAACATCGCAGGATGCAATCAAGATCACACTAAATGCTAAACTAAATATAGGAATTTTTTGCCTAAAAAATATCAAAACTGAAGACTTAATAACAATGAAAGAATCTTGAAAAATTAAGCGTCTTTGAAACTAATCGCTTCAGTACTTTTATAACAAAAATGACAGACTGTACTGCACGGTTAGTGATAATCAATTTCGTGGGCTGTGTCTAAGCATATTTAAGAACATAGATGGATCAATACCTAAGCGACTCACTTCTTGAGCTGCAACCAGAGATGCTTCATGCTCTAGACTTGCCAACCATAGATTCGCGGATCTCGTTCCAGAGCGACAAAACGCCAATGTCTTTACAGTGGAATCATTGAATAAAACATTTGTGTCTTGAAGCACATCACCAGGAAAGCTCAAGGAAATCACCGGATAATAATAATATTGCAAACCACATCTAAGGGCTTCTTCTGCGATCTCTGAGTTAATGGGCTGACCAACAACCTCAAAATCTGGACGATTGTTCATTAAAACATCAAACCCCATTCCCGCAATCTCTGACACATGCTCCAAATTTATCTGCCCAGAAACCGAGACCTTATCTGAAAGATTTATTAAACGCATCTAGGTCTCTAGAACGATCTTTAAAATGGAGAACCACAACGCCTGAAAAGCGAAAGCTGACCAGCTAATATCATAAAAAGGGGAAAAGTTTCTATTCATCAAATCATTCAATAAGATTAAAACTGGAGCTTGAAAGAACATCTATTATCTCTGTGCGAGGACTATCTGGTAAACCCAAGCCCCCTCCTATTATCCGATTAGCAATGCTCGTATACGTTTCTGAGACATCTGTAAGCGCTTTGACAGGCAAATCAGAATTTCTTGCTAAACTTTCACGTTCAGACATTCGATCAGAATTCAGAAGCACATCCGGATCATCAAAGTAGTCAAGAAGAAACTTTCGAAATCCCTCCTTTGAATTTTCTACAATATTTCCTCTGTTATATTCGGAAGCATCCCATATTCTAGATGAATCTGGAGTGCCTACCTCATCCATGTAAATCATCTTTCTATCACCCGTCGTATTCTTCACGTACCCAAATTCAAACTTAGTATCTACAAAGATTTGATTTATTTCTTCAAGATGATTACTAATTAACGAAAACCCCTCCTTGAGCAGGAGTTCATATCTATCCAAATCTTCGAGCGAATCAAAATTAAAAGCACGAAAATTATCCTCAATCGATTTCCTTTCAATATTAGCATCGTCAGCCTCTGGAACACCCTCAATTCCAGTAATCACACCTTTGGTTGATGGAGTAATAAGCAAATCTTTCAAGCGTTCATCACGTGACAAACCTTCGGGAAGAGAGTTCCCACAAAAATCTCTCTCACCTTTTGAATATGAACGCCACATTGACCCTGTAATATACTGTCTAGCGATGGCTTCAATCATAATAGGCTCAGCTCGTTGAACAATCCAGACATAAGGGTGTGGGACCTCTAGAATATGACTTTCAGCAAGATCTTGTTCTTTGAATTTGTCAAACCAATAATTTGAGATCGCATTAAGCGCTGCCCCTTTACCAGGCACTCCGTTGAGCCCATTCTCGCCATGCCAAATACAATCAAACGCCGAAATACGATCCGAAATAACCATCACTGCCAGTGGCGCGTCTGGCGCCACATCGTACCCTCTAGATGCTATCAACCTTGAACTATCATCCTGAGTCAACCAGTAAACCGAGCGAACTTTACCACTGTGGACCGTTTGGTCTGTCTTTATTGGCAGATCATTTGCTATGGCCAAAACCGTGTTAGCTTGAGACATCGAATTCCTCCTCACGAATGTTGGGATATTATCAAAATCAGCAATTGGATAAAATACACTAACAAGGAAAATCCGATTTATATTCGCGCCAAATTTTTCCAAGGTGAAGAACCGTTACTTGGTATATTACGTAAGGTACGCTAGGGTTATTGTGTTAGGAGCAAGAACAACTTATGTTTATCTGCATTTTTTTTCTATCTCTCTTTGCCATGAATTCAGCAATCTCAGCCGAGTCCAAACTAGAGCAAGTCACTATAACCGCGACACGAACCGATACATCGGGTGACGATCTACCTTTAACGTGGACATTAGTAAATCAGGAACAAATCAACGTAACAAACGCAACGCACATCAGTGAAATTATGCAGAAAGTTCCTGGCGCTTGGATTAGTCGCGGTAATGGACAAGAAAGCTTAGTCTCCCTTCGGTCACCAGTACTTACAGGAAGTGGAGCATGTGGAGCTTATCTAGCCACCTGGGATGAGATCCCATTACGAGCCACAGGTTTCTGTAATGTAAATCAATTATTTGATATAAATTTTGAGCAAGCATCAAAAATTGAACTGATTAAAGGTCCTGCTCCGTCATCTTTTGGTTCAGACGCAATGCATGGAGTAATTAATATACTTACAGCACCACCATCTCTCGAGCGAGATCACAAAATCTCCTTTGAGTATGGCGCCTATGATTTTAAAAGAGCAAAATATCATTATCGAAATAAATCTAAATCTAGCGGCATCAGTCTTAACGCGAATGCCAGCAGCGATGAAGGTTACCAAACTGATTCGGGATATGATCAACAGAAAATTACTCTCCGCTGGGAAACTTTTGGCGACACCTGGTCCACAAGATTTGCAACCGAGCTTAGCAACCTCAATCAAGAAACCGCTGGATATATCGGAGGATTTGAGAGCTACAAAGAAGATAAACTTCGACGCATCAATCCAAATCCAGAAGCTTATCGCGACTCTTGGTCCGCTCGCGCCTATGCTCGCTTGGATCGGAAATTGTCTGATAAAAGCAACTTCATTTTTACGCCCTATGTTCGCTCCACAAACATGGAATTTTTACAGCATTACCTTCCTTGGCAACCAATTGAGAAAAATCAGCACCGAAGTTTAGGATTTAGATCATCGATAAAAAATAAAGGTCAAAAATATCAGTGGGTTGCCGGAATTGATTGGGAAAAAACAAAAGGTTCTCTGAAGGAATTTCAAGAACTTCCTTTTAGTCAGAATCAACCCCAGGGTAAACATTACGACTACACCGTCAATTCGAATACCCAAGCAGTATTTGGGCATTCAACTCTCAAACTTACCAACTATTGGGCATTAGATGTAGGCGCGAGATTTGAGAGCACAAAATACGATTATGATAATCGACTATCCGATGGAAGCGCATGCTCTATTGAAGCATCGAATTGTCGTTTTTCTCGGCCAACTGACCAAGTAGATCGCTTTTCTGATCTATCACTAAACTTTGCAGCAACCTTCAATTTAAACAGTAAGCAAATTCTCTACCTTAGAACAGCTAGAGGTTTTCGAGCACCTCAAACAACGGAACTATATCGACTTCAATCTGGCCAGGTTGATGCGTTCATTGATTCAGAAAACATTATAAGTATAGAACTAGGTTGGCGCGCAAGAAATTTAGGTAGAGTTTCTTTTGATGCAGTTCTTTTTAAGATGAATAAAGACGATGTTGTGTTCCAAGATACTAATCGTTTTAATATCTTCGGTGCTAAAACATCACACCATGGTTTAGAAGCATCAATCAGTGCTTCATTTGAAAATGGTTTGTATTTCAACAGTGCTATAACAGTAGCCAAACACCGCTATGACGGGTCAATTGAACTATTTGGAGCAAAGAAAGATATTGATGGCAACGATATTGATACTTCTCCAAGATTTTTCGGCAGTATGCAAATAGGGTGGAATAGTTTCGCAGATAGAGGACTTTCTCTGCTTGAAGGAGAAGTCATAGGCTTGGACAACTACTATCTAGACCCCGACAACCTTCACCGATATCAAGGACACACTCTGGTAAACATAAATAATAAGTGGAGTATAGGACCAAATTTGTCTTTATGGTTACGAGTGAAAAACCTGTTAGACAAAAGCTATGCTGAGCGTGCTGATTTCGGATTTGGTCAATATAGATACTTCGTAGGTCGCAACAGATCAGCACATATTGAACTGATATACGACTTGTAAAAAAACTAAATTAATCTAAAGCAGCTATGCCGACAGCCTTTCTAACCTTACCGATCAACTCGATGCTCTCTTCTCTAGCTTTGACTGCACCTTCTTTTAAAATAGTTTCAATATATGATCCATCATCCATCAATCTCTGAAACTTATCTCTTGGCTCGATCAGCTGGTCATTCACTTTTTCAAAGAGCATCTTTTTTGCATCACCCCATCCAATGCCCTCCTCAAATCTCAGCCGCATATTAGATATTTCACTTTCGTCAGAAAAGGCACACCAAAGATGAAATACTGCTGAGTCGTCAGCATTTTTAGGTTCTCCTGGCTCAAGAAGGTTTGTTTTTATTCGATTAATAGATTTTTTAAGCTGTTTCTCTGAGCAAAACAAAGGAATAATATTGTTATAACTTTTACTCATCTTACGGCCATCTAATCCCAATAAAACAGAAGCTTCTTCTCCTACGACAGCTTCAGGAATCGTCAAGATTTCAGAGAAGTTGTGATTAAATCTCTGGGCGATATCCCGAGCCATTTCAACATGTTGAATCTGATCTTTTCCTACCGGGATTCGTTCACCACTAAAAAGCAATATATCCGCAGCCATAAGGATTGGATAACTGAACAACCCCATAGTAATACCAAAATCTACATCTTCACCAGCTTCTTCATTTACATTAACCGCAGCTTTGTATGCATGCGCCCTATTCATAAGCCCCTTAGCGGAGCAACAGGTAAGTATCCAGGTCAATTCCGTGATTTCTGGAATATCTGACTGTCTGTAAAATATCGTTCTACTAGGATCTAACCCTAGTGACAACCAGGCTGCGGCAACTTCTTTACTAGATTGCATTACTAGATCAGGTTTCTGACATTTTATTAGAGAGTGATAGTCTGCTAGAAAAAGAAAGGATTCCACTCCAGAATCTTTACTCGCTTCTATCGCTGGCCTGATCGCACCCACGAAATTTCCTAGATGTGGCGTGCCGGTGGTCGTAATACCTGTGAGAACTCTTGGCTTGTTCATTTGACAGAAAATAATTCTCTATTAAAGATCACATTTTTAACACGGGAAAACTTCGTTAGCGAATCATTTGGAATATACACTAACATTTAGCGAATATCCTTCAAATCCAAGAAGACTTTTAAGACCTGAAATAAAGCATGTGCGTCTTTATAGCCTGCAAGCTCTCGTATGGAGTGCATGCCTAAAGTCGGAACTCCGATATCCAATGTTGCAATTCCTGTTTCCGCGGCGCTTATTGGACCAATGGTGCTGCCACACCCCATATCTGAACGCATAACAAAAGTTTGAACAGGAACATCTACAGCATGGGCAAGCATGCGGAATAATCCTGCCGTTTCACTATTGGTTGCATAACGTTGATTGCTATTTACCTTGATAACAGGTCCAGCATTGAGCCGAGGACTATGATTAATATCATGTCGATCAGCAAAATTAGGGTGAATCGCGTGCGCATTATCAGTGGAGATGAGAACTGAACCTTGCGCGGCTCGGATAAACGCTTCCTCCGTTCTACAAATCCGTCTTAATACATCTTTGAGGAATGGGCCTTGAGCGCCGATGTTTGAAGCACTGCCTACCTCTTCATGATCATTAAATATAAAAAGTGAAGGATACTGAAAATCACTCGCAAGCATGGCTTGTAAGCAGCTATAACAACTAAGCAGGTTATCGAGTCTTGCCGACGCTATAAACTCGCTTTCAAGCCCCACATAAGATGCTTTCTGGGTGTCATAAAGAACTAAATCATAATCTAAAATACGATCAATTTTCTTGGAACTATGTTGGCGTTCCAATTGACGTTTCAATAATGTTTTAAAATCAAGACTGCTATCATCTGTAAGATGCATCACAATAGGAAGAATATGCTTTTGGCTATTAACGCTTCTATTCTTATTTGCATCTCTGTCCAGATGGATCGCTAAACTTGGGATAAAAGCAATAGGTTCAGAAAAGTTGATCAAAGATGATCCTAGAACTTTACCTTCCTCCAGAAAACTGACTCGCCCTGCTATGGAGAGATCCCTATCAAACCATGGGTTTAGCAAAGCACCCCCATAAACCTCTACCCCAATTTGCAATAAACCTTCTTTCTTGACATCAGGCTGTGGCTTAACAGCCAAAACAGGACTATCAGTATGCGCACCTAATAAACGAATACCTCTCTCTAATTGAAATTTTTCACCAACCGTGAAAGCAGCAATGGAGCTTCCTCCGCGAACCACAAAATATTTTCCTCCTTCCTCAAGGTCCCATTCGGCTTTCTCATCTAATAAGATAAATCCAGCTTCGGACAAAGCCTCAGAGACCTTCCGCACTGCATGATATGGACTTGCCGACTGATCCAAAAATCTCTTTAGACCTTCGTTAAAAGAAGAAACAGTTTCAGAAGCTGAGTTCAAGAATAATTTCTCCAAATACTAATTAAAAAGCATTGCTACTAAAGCCATACGTATATGAAAATGTATGACACAGATCATTAAGTTTAGCTCGAAAGCAACAATATCATTAAACCTAATGATAATAAGACACGGTATACTATAAATGGCATTAAACCGACACGATCAAGCACTCCAAAAAACGCCGCTATGGTAAGATATCCAGAGAACCCCGATAAAAATACGGAAAAAACAAGGTGGTAATAAGATATGGGAATAGCCTCCTGAATCAGGAGATTAACCCCCAGAGTCACTGCCCCGAGAATCGCTGGAATCGCCAAGAGAAAAGAAAATCTAACAGCACTAGCTAAATTAAGACCTAAATACAAACCTGCAGTAATTGTGATCCCAGATCGAGACACTCCAGGAATAATCGCTAAGCATTGTGCAAAACCTATAAATACAGCATCTCCTAGTGTTATTTTTCTTCTTCTAGATGTACTTCTCAATAACCATACCCAACCCAGAATCAGACCAAAAATAAGCGATGCTATTGCAATAACCCATGCATCCCTTAGATACTCCTCAACGAAGTTAGAAAATAAGAATCCCCCTATCACCAGAGGAATTGTTGCCACAATGAGATTAAATATAAGCTCCCTAGATTCATCT
The DNA here is from genome assembly GCA_913051825.1 of uncultured Halieaceae bacterium. GTDB lineage: Bacteria > Pseudomonadota > Gammaproteobacteria > Pseudomonadales > Halieaceae > CABYJX01. Next base: position 33,674 of record CAJXCR010000002.1, on the reverse strand, counting down.
TTTGAAGCATTCTCGCTCATAGACAACATTCGACATGAAATTCGAATTAGATCCTGCCGAAAATAGGCAATTACCGCTAATAGTGTCCCAAAATGCACTGCGATATCATACTCCAGCCCTTGATCCGGCCAACCAAAAAGCATTCCTGGTATAAGCAAGTGCGCAGAGCTAGAGATGGGTAAAAATTCTGTGATCCCTTGAATTAGAGCTAACAATATAAATTGAATCAAATCCAAAATTTAAACACCTTCAGCCGAACCCATCTTTTTGAAACTAGAAGTTCCATCTAAATAAAGCGGATTAACATCTCTAGCATCTTGCAATTGATCACTATCATGGGCCGATACAGCACCGTTAAGCAACGATCTCGCATGGGGACGTGCCTGATTAAAAAAGTTTATGGTCACGTTGGTAAGGATTGGCTTATCCTGAACAAGTAAATCGGCAGCATCTCCAACTACTTGTAAAGCTCCATCCTTAATCGAGGCGAGAAGCTGGTCCCACGGAAATTCCACAATAGTAGTTGCCTCCGGACCAAAGACAGTAACTGGATGATCATCTTTGAATAATATAAGAGACCAATAAACTTTTTTTATTTTTGCATCAATCACTGACAGCACGTAGTCGCTTGGTTCAACAATCCCACTCTGTAGAGCATTTAGCGCCTGACACTCGAGGGTACATCCACCAAAAACCGGCACCTTAAGTGCAAATGCGAGCGCCTGCGCTGCACTCGCACCTATTCTTAACCCTGTGAAAGATCCGGGCCCCATTCCATAAGCAATCAAATCTATTTCTCCAATAGTAATCCCGTTTGACGAAAGTAAATCATCGAGCATTAGACTAAGACGTCTAGCATGCTCACGAGGAGCTATCTCATAGCGCGACGTCACCGCACCACTTTTCGATAAAGCCACTGAGCAGGCGTCTGTAGATGTTTCTAAAGCAAGGATATTGAACATAATCTGTTAAGATGGGGTCCAGGGATATCGTCTAGAAGAGACTATGATAAGAAAAAGTAGCGATATTGCTACTTCAGATAACATGAAATTTTAAATGCTTTTGGTAACCTGTGAAAAAGAATAAATCTAACCATTTTAAAAATACGACTGCTGTAATCCTTGCCGGCGGACGCGGACGAAGGATGGGAGGAAAAGACAAGGGCTTGCTGATTTGGGAAAAAGAACCACTTATCACTCATACATACAAACGTATTAAACCACAAGTGAATCAAGTGATAGTTAGCTGTAATAGAAATTTTAATCTATACAAAAATCTAGTAGACGTTTTTGTTGCTGATGATAGAGACGGCTATTGTGGACCGTTGGCTGGAATTGAGGCCGCCTGCAATTTATTGCTTAGCGATTACGCCATAGTAATCCCCTGCGACGCTCCTTCTTTACCACTTGACCTGGTGGAACGACTAATTCATCCGTTGGAAACACAAAAAAATGTGGAGGTAACCTATGCTTGGGATGGATTACGGTCTCAATTTCTCTTCACTGCCATAAGATCGGAAGTGCTTTCCAGTATAACAACGTGTTTAGACGCTGGAGGTAGAAGCCTTAAGGATTGGCACAGTTATGTAAAGACTTGCGAAGTCGATTTTAGTGACAAAATCAATGCTTTCGAAAATATAAACTATGAATCCCAATTGCGGTAATCAAGTCTATTCAACCTAAAAAACTTATCCACTTAAAAGATAAGATTTGGCACGATCCTGCTGTCACTTAAAATAATTAATTTTTAAGCTTTAAATCAATGCGTTCTCTTATCTCTGCCATAGATCCGACCCCCTCTACCTTGTGATAACAAAGAGGCGAGCTTTCCGATATTTCCATATAAAATTGCACGAGAGGTGCGGTTTGATCTTTATAGACAGCTAGTCGTTTCCTGACGGTAGATTCTGCATCATCATCACGTTGCACCAGAGGCTCGCCAGTATCATCATCTATTCCATCTGCAGCTGGAGGGTTGTGAAGTACGTGATAGACGCGGCCCGAACCTGGGTGAACGCGTCTTCCACTCATGCGAGATACTATTTCTTCATCACCTAACGAAATCTCAACCACATGGTCAATAAAAATCTGCTCATGAAGCAAAGCTTCTGCTTGAGGTATTGTTCTTGGAAAGCCATCAAATAAAAAGCCGGTCGAGCAATCATTTTTGCTAACCCTTTCTTTAACCAATGCGATAATGATGTCGTCAGATACCAATCCACCTGAATCCATGACTTCCTTTGCTTGAAGACCAAGCACAGTTTTTTCTTTAACGGAAGATCGCAACATATCACCCGTAGAAATTTGGGGTATTTTATAAGTATCACAAATAAAACGAGCCTGTGTTCCTTTACCTACTCCCGGAGCACCTAACAAGATTATGCGCATAAATTTTCCACTTACATAAGATGATATCAGAGAAATAAAACTCTTTCGTTAATTTACTACTCTAGCATCAGATCAGTTTCAAACAAGCGAAATTATAAGCTGAGTTTTTTCGCTTTTTCCCACAAAGTATTATAGTCCGCCATAGATAGATCTTTAACCAATCTGCCGGACCGTCCCACCTCATTTTCCATAGTCACAAATCTCTTCTCAAATTTTGCTGTAGCACACCTCAAACTTTCCTCAGCATCTAGGTTCAAGTGCCTAGAGAGATTAACGCATGAAAACAATAAATCTCCTAATTCAGATTTGATTTGATCTCTATCCCCTGTGGATAAACTATCTCGAAGCTCCAAAAGCTCCTCTTCAATTTTTTCTAAAGGACCATCGACATCTTTCCAATCAAAACCTACTTGAGATGCGCGTTTTTGAATCTTTTGTGCACGAGACAGGCTAGGTAACGCAAGTGGAACATCCGCTAATGCTGATCTATGGTCTTTTGCCCTGCGCTCCTGAACCTTTATTTTTTCCCAGGTATCTTTAACCTCAGAAACGCTCATATGAGAGTTATCTCTTTTTGGACCGCAATTCAGATTTTCTTCTGAACTTCCGAAAACATGAGGATGCCTGCGGATGAGCTTTTTGACTAGACCATCGATCACAGAAGCCAAATCAAAGTAAGATTCTTCACTACCCATTTGAGCATAAAATACAACCTGAAAGAGCACGTCGCCTAACTCTTCTTCGACATGACTAAAATCTTCTTTTTGTATAGCATCAATTAATTCGTAACACTCTTCTAATGTAGAAGAGAGAATACTTTTAAAGCTCTGCTGAATATCCCAAGGGCATCCAACTTCTGGATCTCGAAGTCTTTTAACAACCTGCATCAAATGATCTAAATTAAACGGACCTTCAGTTTTCCAAGAAATCATCTCTGTCATCGGAGCTCCTTACTCAAAGTTGGTAATTACTTAGATGGAAAGAGGCTTCGACTTTGAAGCTCCTTTTCACCCAGATGATAACTTAAGGTCACTCGAAGTAGTCTTTTTAAAGCAGCAGAGACTCCATTAAATTCCCCCTTAGCCATTGCAAGAATATCTCTGCCCAAATATCTCCCGCCTTCATTAACAATTTCTGATTGAATCTTTGTAAAGCCATGGGTAGGTTCGTAGAGATAATTGGCGCATTCATTTATAGGGGTCCCGGTTGAGTCTGTTTCGAGATCAATTTCATAACCCAATTCAGCTAACAAAAAAAGTTCGAAGGATCTTAGAGGTTCTTCAACTGAACTAGCACTTTTAAGCGCGTCAAGACTTTTAGAATAGTATCCAAAAAGTTCGGGGTGCGGTATATTCCGTCCGACTAATTTCAGCAATAACTCATTTAAATATAACGCGCAAAAAACACGCTCTCCACTAAAGTTCTTATGGTTATCTGCTAACTCAACTTTTGAGAGCGTCTTTAGGCTAGCGCGACCAACAAAAGAAATCAAAAGCGGGGTAAATGGTTGAATTAAGTTGGCTAGACTACCTCCCTTCTCCTTCCTCCAAACACTCTTAGCAATAACGGAAATAACGCCATGTTCCAATGTAAAAAAATCGTAAATCCTAGATGAATCTCTGTAAGGCTTCCTATGCAATAGAAAAGCCGGTTGAAGAGCTATTCGCACTGGTCACTCGTAGTGGGAAGTTCTGTCATCAGATCAATTATAACCAAGACTTGATAACGCTCTCTCATCATTGGACCATCCACTTTTTACCTTGACCCAAAGATTCAGCATAACTTTACAATTCAGCAAAGCTTCAATATCAAGTCTAGAATCTCTTCCTATCGTCCTAAGCTTTTCTCCATTCTCTCCAATTACAATTTTCTTTTGTCCTTTTCGCTCCACCCATATTAGAGCTGAAATATGAGTAATGCGTTTTCTTTCTTTAAATTCTTCAATTTCCACAGCGGCAGAATATGGTATCTCATCACCTAGCTGCCTCATAATCTTCTCTCTTATAATCTCAGAAACTAAAAATCGCTCGCTCTTGTCGGTGAATTGATCATCCGAAAAATAATGTTGGCCATTTGGTAAATATTTAAGTATCAAATTCTCAAGCGAATCTAGGTTCTCGCAACGCAAAGCGGACAAGGGAACGGTATCCACGACCCCTGGCAAATTTATAAGCTTATTCAAATGAGGTATTAAAGCGTTTTTTTTAGGAAAAAGATCAATCTTATTTATCACCAAAATTGCTGGCGCACCAGCATCTTCGATTGATTTGGCTACAAGTTCATCTTCATCAGTCCAAGAGGTTCTGTCTGTCACAAAAATTATCAAATCAATATCCGAAGTAGCCGATTTAGCAGCACGATTCATATATCGGTTTATAGCTCGCTTGTTAGACAAATGCATACCGGGAGTATCGACAAAAATTATTTGGTCGCCACCTATAGTTCTAATACCTAAAATTTGGTGACGAGTCGTTTGAGGCTTTCTAGAGGTGATACTGAGCTTAAATCCTAACAATTGATTTAATAAAGTAGATTTGCCGACATTGGGCCGCCCCAAAATTGCTACATATCCACATCGATTACGAAAGATCACAGGACAGATAATATCAAAGAAGCTGCTATCTGTTCGGCTTCTTGTCGACTCTGTGCAGAACCTCTACCTACCTGGCCACTGCCATTTATTTTACAAACTACATGATACATTGGTTGGTGTGCATCTCCAGACACTGACTCCAATTCATAAATCGGAAGCTCTAGTCCTTTAGCCTGAGTGTATTCTTGAATTCGAGTCTTAGCGTCTTTCTCTGCTAAATCCTCTGACATTGCTGAAAACTTAGCTGAATATAGAACTAAAATGATTTCACGAGCAATCTCAAACCCACCATCAATATAAATTGCTCCTACTACCGCCTCAACTGCGTCTGCTAATATGGATTTGCGGTGTCGCCCACCACTTTTACATTCTCCGGCACCTAGAAGAAGATATTCTCCAATCTTTAAATTAATCCCCAATTCCGCGAGAGATTCGCGTCGCACTAAAGCGGCCCTAATTCTAGATAGAGGACCCTCGCTGATCCTGGGAAATTTTCTATATACATGTTCTGCGACCACATGATTTATCAGAGAATCACCTAGAAACTCAAGCCTCTCGTTATTATTACTGCTGACACTCCTATGGGTTAGTGCTAACTCGAGAAGTTGAATATCAGAAAAATAATACCCTAACTCTACTTGCAAAAGATTTAAGTTTTTCACTGAGGTCGTTGAAAGCGTGTCGAATAACCAAAGACTAAATAGTGGCAAAACGCAGTGAGGGGCATAAAATAATGATCGTCGATAACCATGTTTATTTCTTAGGAAGCCATTAACTTATTTCATTTGCTCATTTTATTAGTCCAACTCTGTTAAAAGCAGGAAGGCTAAAAAACGAATCCCAGTGCATCCAAATCGCAAAAGCTCTACCAACAATTTGCTGCTCGGAAACCTGCCCCCAAACGCGACTATCGCTACTATTATCCCGATTATCACCCATCATAAAATAATGACCTGGCTTTACAACGACTGAAAAGGATTTATCCGGACGAAAAGTGTCTATTTGCATTAAATGCGCGTCGCTCCCAAGTTTCTCAGATCCTTTTATGTAACGAGAAATATTTGAGTTTACGGTCGCTTGCCAATCGGTTTCGACTAAAGATCCATTTACACTTAACTGCTTATTGCGATAGGAGATTATATCTCCAGGAAGACCGATTATGCGCTTAATATAATAAGTATCCTTCATATGTGGTGGAAAAAAAACCATGACATCTCCTCGCTGGGGGTCGGTAACATCAAATACCTTTGTACGAATTACAGGAAGTCGTATTCCGTAGGTATATTTATTCACCAAAATATAATCCCCTACTTGCAGCGTAGGAACCATTGAAGAAGATGGGATTTGGAAAGGTTCCACAATAAAAGACCTAACTATAAACACAAATAACAAGACTGGAAAAAATGCACGTGAATATTCAACGATAATTGGTTCTCGTGCTAACTTTTTTACTTCGGCTTCATAAGATGATACTTGCTTTTTACTCCAATCTTTCTCCTTAGGAAATTTAGCTCGTATTTCTTGGAGAATATGATTGCGTTTTCGCAAAAAAAACATTGAATCAAACAACCAGATAATACCACTGAAAAAAACCAGCAAGAATAAGATAAGAGGAAAATTTATGCTCATTGCTTTTCTTAATTATCGCTCTGAAGAACAGCTAGAAATGCGGACTGTGGTATTTCAACGCTACCTACTTGCTTCATCCGCTTTTTCCCTGCCTTTTGTTTTTCTAACAATTTCTTCTTCCTTGTTACATCACCACCGTAACATTTTGCTGTTACATTTTTTCTTAAAGCCTTGACTGTTTGCCGAGCGACTATTTTGCCGCCAACCGCCGCCTGAATTGCGACATCAAACATCTGCCGAGGAATTAATTCCCGCATTTTCTCAGTTAATGCTCTCGCTCTAAATTGAATTTTATCTCTATGTACTATTATTGCGAGAGCATCCACCTTCTCTCCATTTATTAAAATATCCATGCGTGCCAAACTAGCAGACTTAAAACTTTGAAAGCTATATTCTAATGAGGCATAACCACGACTGGCAGACTTTAATCGGTCAAAAAAATCCATTACCACTTCAGCCATTGGAATATCGTATTGCAGTGACACCTGATTACCTAAAAATTGCATATCCTGCTGAACACCTCGCTTATCGTTACAAAGAGAAAGGATATTACCCAAGTAATTTTGAGGCACTAGAATGTTACAGCGAGCCAGAGGTTCTCTCATTTCTAAAATATCTCCTGGATCAGGTAAAGCAGAAGGATTATCAACCAAAGAAACTTCTCCTTTTTTACTCTCAACTTGATAAATGACAGTTGGCGCCGTCGTTATCAAATTTAGATTATATTCCCTTTCTAGTCGCTCTTGAACAATTTCCATGTGCAGCATGCCAAGAAAACCACACCGAAATCCGAAACCCAATGCATCTGACGTTTCTGGCTCATAATAAAGAGAGGCATCATTAAGGGTAAGTTTCGATAAGGCATCTCGAAAATCTTCATAGTCATCTGTAGAGATCGTAAATATCCCCGCATACACTTGAGGTTTTACCTTTTTAAAGCCAGGAAGAGAATCGATCTCAAGGTGTTTACTATGAACTAACGTATCACCCACGGGAGCGCCTTGAATATCTTTTATACCTGCTACAACAAAGCCAACCTCACCCGCTTTGAGTTTATCTTTGACTAATCGCTTTGGTGTAAAAATCCCTAAGGTATCAACTTGATGAATTTTTCCTTGAGATTTTGCAATAATCTTATCTCCCTTGCATAAGATGCCTTGCACAACTCTAACCAGGGAAACCACACCCAAGAAATTGTCAAACCAAGAATCTATAATAAGCGCTTGTAGGGGTGCATTTTCGTCACCTTCTGGAGGAGGAATAACACTAACAATTCGACTAAGCAGACTTTCTATACCAGATCCGGTTTTTGCACTAACCAATGAAGCCTCTTCGGCTGAAACACCTATTATTTCTTCTATTTGGGTCTTAACATTTTCGGGATCAGCCTGCGGGAGATCAATTTTGTTTAGAACTGGTAAAACTTCTAAACCCTGTTCTAAAGCGGTATAACAATTTGCTACTGATTGCGCCTCAACACCTTGTCCTGCATCTACAACAAGTAGCGCGCCCTCACAGGCAGCTAATGATCGAGAAACTTCATAAGAAAAATCTACATGACCTGGAGTATCTATAAAATTTAACTGATAGCTTTGTCCATCTGAATCTAAGAAATCTAAAGTCACACTCTGTGCTTTAATAGTGATTCCTCTCTCTCTCTCAATGTCCATTGAATCAAGAACTTGCTCTTCCATTTCCCTGGCCGACAAACCACCACAAAATTGAATAAATCGATCTGCTAAAGTCGATTTACCATGATCAATATGGGCAATAATAGAGAAATTACGTATATGAGAAAGTTTTGTCACTTAAACCACACTTGGGGGGGGAATCTGTAATTGAATAGTATTCGTCACTATTATACCAAGCCACACCTTATTGCAACTTACTAATCAGTGCTTAGCCTGATTTTCTTAGTTTACTCTGTTGCATGTAAGCTACTAAGGTATCTTCATGCCTATAAACATGTGAGAACCTCGACGAATAAGTCTTATCGGAACTGACTTTCCCGACTGCAAATTTTTCACTGCTTTCTCGAAAGATGAAGTTCCCTTGATTGGTTTTGATCCGACCAGAGTGATCACATCTCCAGGAATTATTCCAGCCTCTGCAGCCGAGGATTGCGGAGCCACTTCTAAAACGGTCACCCCACCACTAATTCCATATCTATCACGATCGAGTTTACTTGAATCCTCTAATACTAAGCCAAGCAGCGAATCAATGCTATCCATCCCTTTGCCTAACAAAGATAGTTCTTCATCCGCTGCTAAACCACCAACCTGCAAGACAAGCATCATCTCCTTTCCATCCCGAACTAAATCTACATCTACCTTAGTATTAGGAGCAATTAAACCTACAACATGAGGGAGATCGGAGGAAGTTTCGATTTCATTACCATCTAGTCTCAAAACAATATCTCCCGCACGAAACCCAGCCTTTTCGGCCGGCCCTTCTGGTGCAATTTGCGAGATCAATGCGCCACGAGGACGCTCTAGCCCGAATGAATCTGCTAAATTTTTATCAACATCTTGTATCGTCACACCGAACCAACCTCTCGTGACTTTACCTTCCTTTCTAAGTTGCTTTACTACATTTTTAACTACAGTAGTAGGTATAGCAAAAGAAAGTCCTATTGACCCTCCGCTACGGGTGAAAATCTGAGAATTCACACCAGCGACTTCGCCTCGCAAATTTAGCAAAGGACCTCCAGAATTACCTGGATTGATCGCCACATCTGTCTGCACAAAAGGAACATAGTTCTCATTCCTTTCCGTTGGAAGACTCCTCCCTTTAGCACTTACAATTCCAGCGGCTACCGAATAATCCAGGCCAAAAGGAGATCCGATTGCCAAGACCCATTCTCCAACTGATAAATCATCATCACTAAGTTTAAGCCAAGGGAGATCGCTTTCTTCAATCTTAATTAAAGCCAAATCGGAACGTGGGTCCAATCCAACAATCTTTGCCTTATATTCCCTACGATCTGATAGTCGAACTTTGACCTCTGTAGATCCTTCCACAACATGATTATTTGTGACCACATAACCATCTTCAGTGAGGATAAATCCGGAACCTACTGAACCTCTTTGAGGTCTTTTGGGAAGTGGTTCTCCTCGATCTTCAAAAAAACGTCTCAGATAATCCGGCATATCCTTAGAAAATCCATCTCTAGCATCTCCTGAAAACTCCACTATTATCTTTACTACTGCCGGAGATGCGCTATCCACAACTTTTGTAAAATCTGGAAACTCGGATGCTTCGGTTCCAAAAGTTAGAAAAATCAAAAAATACGAATAAAAATTTTTGGGAAAAGAAATGCCTGCCATTTTAATTCTCAATTAAGTAAATCGATATACCAGTTCAAAACACTCTAGAATACTGAATTAACAAGTAATGAATTTTAAAAAACATTAAAGATATTTATGTCGCATATAGCTTAAAGAATAAAATCATTTAATTAACACTCTTCGAAATTTCTTTTACAGAAGACGCTATCTTCTTCGCCACCTCAGGTGGAATATCACCCACCACTGTAATCAAAACCCTGCTTTTAGCTAAATTAGTCGTATTTACATATGAAGTCATATCACCCCAGACAATAGAACCTTCCGTTTTAGGTAAGTTCATTTGCTGAGCAACCGGATCCAAATAAATACTGAATGAAGCCAAGCCATCAGTAAAGCTTCCTCTATTATTATCCGTAAAGGAGCCTTTAATAGGCTTGAATCCAGAGGGAATCCAATTTACTTTCCAATCAACATATTTCATGTCTATTCGATTTTCATTCGGCCTGCTTTTTTCATTTGATCGAATATTACGAGAAGCTGAGTCCGTAACAATAGACTCAAAATCAACAGTAGCGTAGCGAACACGCTCTATAATCTGATCATAGGCCATTTTTTGATCGCTAAACTTTGCGGCGGAAAAAAACTGTTGATGCTGCTCTCCTTTATAACTCGCACGTCTAGGGGTAGAACCGGCTATTGGAGTAATACTAATAGGAGATATTCCTCCTGCATATTGTGTTTCAAACTCGACTTCGGGTTTTAAAAAAACTTCCCCTCCAAGGACCACGATCGCAGTCACCGATGCAGCAACTGCAAAACTCATAATAGGATTAAAAAAATCAACAATGGACTTGCGAACTTTAAGCTGAGAATCATCAGATTCGTACTCAATGAGCTTTTTAAGCTTAAGAGACATGTCGGATGGTTCTTCAACAGAAACCCCATGGATAAGATCACGAACAAGATTTAACTCTATCCATTTTTGTCGCAATTCAGTATCTGATCCAATGGCCGAAAGTATTTCTTCTAACTCGGTTTCATCTGCTTCGTCATCCATTATCGCAGAAAGGGATTTATTAAGCTCATCATTCATGATCGAGAATCCTAAAGATTAACCTGAATCCTATAACGTAGGATTTCGTTTTTAACAATATTTCGTCCATAGTCACGTTTGCATATACTCTTTGATCTTTAGATTTAAAACTTCACGCGCTCTGAAAATTCGCGACCGCACAGTTCCAATAGGACACGCCATCATTGATGAAATATCATCATAACTTAGTCCTTCTATTTCTCTGAGCGTTAACGCAATCCTCAGCTCCTCAGGCAGTGAGGAAAGTGCTGACTGAATAATATCAATAAGTTCGTCTCCAAAGATATTACCTTCTGCCGTCATCACTTCATCTGTAAAACCAGAACCAGAATCATAATTATTTTCCATCTCTTCAGAAGAACTAGTTTCTGAAGCGCGCAAATGACGAGCAGAAGAGATTAAATGATTCTTTGCTACATTAATTCCAATCCTGCAAAGCCAGGTATAAAAAGCACTATCCCCTCGAAAATTTCCGATGCCTCTGTAAGCTTTAATGAAAGACTCTTGCACAATATCTTCAGTGTCTAAAGAACTTTTGCAATATCTACTAATAACGGCGGATAATCGATTCTGATAACGCATTACAAGCATATCAAAAGCTCGCTTGTCACCTTGCTGACTCTTGGCAACCAACTGTTTGTCTGAAAAATTAGTGGGCATAAAAACTTAAAACTCTTTGCTTTTGGCATTAATCTTGGGCCCACATTTAGTAGACCATTGTGATGCCAAGAAGTTCAATTTAATAGAAGCTAAAGTCAATTTAAACAGCCTGAAAACAGCGTTATAGCGAAAAGCCAAGCGAATATACCTTTTGTAGCAGCAAAGGCAAATTTTAAAAATGCGAACAGCTGCTTGCATTGCTGCTATCAGCAGACCTCATCTATAATACGAGTCTATTCCAGTAGAGACAAACGCCACATTGAAAACTCGATATGACTATGATGTTTTAGTACTTGGCAGTGGTGCCGCTGGGATGAGTATTGCACTTCACCTACCTCGCAATCTAAAAATTGCTATCGTTTCAAAGTCTGACTTATCAGAAGGAGCCACTTACTGGGCACAAGGTGGAATGGCTGCTGCACTTCATGCTGATGATTCTATTGCTTCACACATAGCAGATACGATAGCCGCAGGTGGTGAGTTGTGCGATCCTGACGTTGTTAGACACGTCGCAAAAAATGCTAGTGAAGTGGTAAATTGGCTTCTAGACCTAGGTGTTCCTTTTGACAAGAGAAACCCCACACCAACAAGTGAGTTACATCTTACGATGGAAGGCGGCCATAGCCATCGACGAATAGTTCACGCGACTGATCAAACCGGAAGAGCTATTTCAAACGTACTTGGTGACAAGTTAAGAGACTCTAGTAATATCGATATATTCACAAACAGAGTCGCGGTAGATCTTCTAATTGAAGAAGGGATAAGCTCTGGGGCCTACATATTAAATAAAGACAATGGACTGGTTGAAGTATTTCAAGCACGTTGTACGGTCTTAGCAACAGGTGGAGCGAGCAAAGTATACCTCTATACAAGCAATCCAGATGGAGCAAGTGGTGATGGCATCGCTATGGCATGGCGAGCCGGGTGTCGAGTTGCGAATCTTGAATTTAATCAATTCCATCCGACCTGCTTATTTCATGCAAAAGCAAAATCTTTTTTAATTAGCGAGGCAATTCGCGGCGAAGGCGGGATTTTAAGACTGCCCAATGGCAATGCATTTATGCATCAATTTCACCCCGATAAAGAACTAGCACCACGAGATGTGGTGGCACGAGCCATTGATCATGAAATGAAACGGCTCGGTATAGAATACGTGTTTCTAGATATATCACATAGAGGAGAGGAATTTTTGCGAAAACACTTTCCGACAATCTTTAAAAAATGTCTAGAATTTGGAATTGATATTAGTCGCGAGCCCATCCCCGTCGTGCCTGCGGCACACTACACATGTGGTGGTGTGATGATAAATAAAGAAGGACAAACGGACATACCTAATCTATATGCAATTGGCGAAGCATCTTTTACTGGGTTGCATGGCGCAAACAGGATGGCTAGCAATTCCTTATTAGAATGCTTTGTATATGCAAATCATTCAGCTAATAATATTGCATCGAAAATAAAGGATATATCCAAACCAACACCAGCTGCTGCTTGGGATGCTACTCGGGTAACTCACTCAAATGAAGATGTCGTCATTTCACATAATTGGGAAGAACTTCGAAGATTCATGTGGGATTACGTTGGAATTGTGCGGAGTGACAAACGCTTGTATAGAGCGTTACATAGAGTCGAATTACTTAAAACTGAGATCTCAGAATACTACGGTAACTATAAAATTGGAGAGAATCTTATAGAACTACGTAATCTTGCTGTCGTAGCAGAATTAATGATCCGATGTGCGATAAAGCGCAAAGAAAGTCGAGGCCTACACTTCAATTTAGATCACCCTAATCAAGTTGAACAGGCGAAAAACACAATACTATGCCCATAATCCTAATATGTTTCTTTTTCTTTTGCATGAAATTCAAGCACCTCACTAACAATAGCTAGAAACTGCTGAGGCACTTCTTTAGATCCAAGAAAAAAACCGAAAAGCTCATCGTCATCCAATTTCAAAAATTCATATAAGTGACATTGTTCAAATTCACTCATTTTATTAAATTCAGAGCGAATGAATGGCTCCAGTAGCAGGTCAAGTTCCAAGAGACCTCTTCTACCAGCCCAAAGTACCTTATTGATATTTATGTTTTTCTTCATAGTGTTATCATACAGATACATGATTTGAAATTTGTAGAAAATTTGAGAATCATGAGTTATATAATTATTCAGTCTCGCGGGTCTCAGACAACACTATTGATCAATTGAAAAAGCTTTGGACACATCATTTACACTACTAAAAAATGAAGCATTGATATTTTTGGAGGGTGACGATACTCATTCATTTCTCCAAGGACAGAGCACATGTGATATCCGTTTACTTTCCCAAAATTTAAGCCTTCAGGGACTCTTTTGTACTCCAAAGGGTCGCGTATTGAGTGATTTCCTTTTATTAGATCTCGAAAACTCTCGAGTGGCCTTAAGACTTAAAAAAGAAATTGAAGAAGTTACTAGATTAAATCTTAAAAAATATGCTGCTTTTTCTCAGGTTAAATTCATTGAAGAGTCAACGGATTGGCAAGTTGCTGGATGCTGGGGAAAGGATGCAAAAGATGTCATCCAAAGATTAATGAAGAAAGATATAAATGGTAAAGGAGTAAAGATACACACGAGAGACTTTCATGTTATTCAGATAGATGAGCAAGGAGAACACTTTGAGTGCATCTTTAGTAGCAAGACTAGCAGTGAACTTTTAAAAGATTTTCTAGAGACCTGTCATGAAAGTGATGAAATAGGTTGGGAGCAAGAAATTATAAAGCTTGGCACCAGCAGATTAGATCTAACCTCTTCTGAAGAGCATGTCCCTCAGGTGCTGAATTATGATCTGAATGGATTCATTAGCTTTGAGAAAGGATGTTATACAGGCCAGGAAATAATCGCTCGCCTTAAGTATCGAGGCACACCTAAGCGGCGTTGCTTTTTTGCAACCAGCGAGGAGAGAGGGGTACTGATTGTGCCTGGATCAAACGTTTATTTCGCAGATACTGACAACATTGCGGGAGTCATAATCAATGTTGCTAGTACCTCACAAGCTATTACTAGCTTGATTTCAATATCCGAAAAAGCCCTAAATGCCGAATTGCGCGCTTCTAACCCAACTGGCCCTAAGCTTACTTTGGAACGATTACCCTATGAGGTTGTTTTTTAAATAACCTGCATTAAGCTATAAGTTCCAATTTATTTCTTCTTTATCATTTTCCGCAAGATAATTATTCGCCTTACTGAAATGACGACATCCAAAAAAACCATTGCGAGCACTAAATGGAGAAGGATGAACTGACGTCAAAACAAGATGTTTTTTATCATCTAATAACTTTCCTTTCTCCTTAGCATATCGACCCCAGAGTATAAAGACCACGTTGTCTAACTCGATATTGATTATTGATATTACCTTATCAGTAAATCTTTCCCAACCGATACCCGCGTGAGAGCCAGGAGAGCCTTGTTCTACCGTCAAAACGCTATTGAGCAACAAAACACCCTGAGCTGCCCAATTCGCTAAACATCCATGCTCGGGCAAACTGCACCCCAAGTCATCTTGAAGTTCAATAAATATATTCTTTAGCGATGGCGGAATAATCGCTGCCCGGGGTACAGAAAAACTCAGCCCGTGCGCTTGCCCCGGACCATGGTAAGGATCTTGCCCGAGTATAACGACCTTAACTTTGTTAATTGGCGTTTCATCGAAGGCAGAAAAGATTTGATTGCCCGGTGGAAATATAATTTTTCCGGAAAGTTTTTGCTCTCGCAAAAACTCTGACAACTGGATCATATATCCATCGTCAAACTCATTCCGAAGATGTTTTAACCAACTCGTTTCTATGCTGATTTTTTTTGATCTGCCCACGAACACCAACTCAATGGATTAATTGCTAGCCGCCATCAGAAACACTTGGTCCGAAATATTTTTAAAAGACATATCATTTGCGCGAGGATTTACAGCCAACTTTTTGTCTACAGCTTTTTTTGCAGCCGGCAAATTCTCCACTGGCAATAAATCTATAGCGTTTCTAGCTGAATGGGTTCTCTCTAAACTGGCTTCCTGATAAAGAGTTGTTCTGTTGCAAGGAATCCTACCAAGATTACGAATCGTCCAATCCATCTCGACAGGAGACCATTCCTGACCATGTTTCGATCCAGCAGCTCTGGTAATGCTCTCGTTCATTAAGCTACCACCAAGATCATTGGCACCGGCTTTCAAACATTCTACAGCTCCTTCTCTACCCATCTTGACCCAAGACACCTGAATATTTTCAATCAAACCCATGAAAGCCAATCGCGACACAGCATGCATTAATATAGCTTCTCTCCAGGTAGGACCTTTTCTAACTAGGCCTCTATAAAATGCTGGTGCTTCAGTAGGCACAAACGGCAACGGAACAAATTCAGTAAAACCGCCTGTATCAGCTTGAAGATCACGCACAGCTAGTATATGTTCTGCCCAATGCTCAGACGAATCAACATGACCAAACATAATGGTCGCTGTCGTTCTAAAACCCACTCGATGAGCAGTATTCATTACATCAAGCCACTCAGAACTTGTTAATTTATCGGGACACAAAATTTTGCGAACCTCGTCATGCAAAATCTCAGCGGCGGTACCGGGCAAGGTATTGAGACCAACATCCTTGAGCATTGTTAAAAACTCTGCTATTTCAACGTTTAGTGATTTGGCTCCATGCATAATTTCAAGCGGAGAAAATGCGTGAATATGAATTTGCGGACAAGCCTCACGAACCGTTGAAACAATATCAATATAAGTCTGTCCAGTATAATTGGGATGAATACCACCCTGGAGACAAACTTCTGTAGCACCCCTCTGCCAAGCTTCTCTAGTCCGGCGAGCAAGCTCCTCTCCTGAAATATCATATGATCTTTCGTTGGAATGAACTTTTTTTGTTTGTTTAGAAAAGGCACAAAAGCGGCACTTGTAGGTGCATACATTCGTGTAATTAATATTTCTATTAATCACATAAGTCACTTTGTCTCCAACACTTTGTTGACGCATACGGTCGGCAGAATTCAGAACATAGTCAAAGGCTTCTCCACGAGCATCAAATAAAGTTTGCAATTGTTTAAATGACGGTCTCAATCCAGCTTCACATCGCTCTACAGCTTTAATAATAGATCTCGATGCCTTTGAAATCGTTCGTCGAGCCCCGACAATGCTTTCACGCGACTTTGTTTGAGTGCTAGACGGTTGTCCTGCAACCCAGTTATTATCACGACCTAACCACTGCGAGTCACAATGTGACAGCACATGATGTTTAATCCCTGAATCCACCCAGTGCTCCAAACGACTGGCAAATTCTGGATATACCGTCAGCCTTTCTTGAAGAAATTTTCCAGACTGTTCGGTCTCTCGTCTCAACCGTTCTAAGTGCGGCCATGGGGCTTCTGGGTTTACATGATCCGGTGTCAATGGCGAAATGCCGCCCCAATCATTTATTCCAGATGAGATTAATTGAGATAAAACACCAGGATTCAAGTTCGGAGGAACTTGAATATTCATCTTGGGTCCAAAAATCAAACGGCAGACTGAAATTGTCCAAAGTAGCTCATCAAGATCTGGTTCGGAACTTTTTTCCATGAGAGTATTTGGCTTTGCTCTAAAATTCTGGATGATAATTTCTTGTATATGATTCCATTTTCGATGCTTTGATCTAAGCTCTAAAAGAGATTCTATTCTCTCTAGGCGAGTTTCGCCGATTCCAATCAAAATGCCTGATGTAAATGGAACTTTGGCCATCCCAGCCAACTCAATAGTATGCAAGCGTCGTTCTGGGACCTTGTCTGGAGAACCATAATGAGGCATTCCTTTTTCACATAAGCGCTCAGAACTAGATTCAAGCATAATACCCATTGATGCACTAACCGATCTTAATTGAGCAATCTCATTAGAATCCATGCAGCCGGCATTTATATGTGGCAAGAGACCTGTTTCCTCTAGCACTCGACCCGCTACAAAACTGACATAATCTAGAGTTGAGGAGAATCCCATTTTTTGAAGAGCATCTCTTGCTGCTGAATAGCGAGCTTCTGGTCGTTCTCCCAAGGTAAAAAGGGCTTCTCTACATCCTGCCTCTACACCCTTGCGACAGAGCTCGAGTATTTCTTCGATCTGCATATAGGGAGATTCAACCTGCCTAGGAACCGTCGCAAAAGTGCAGTAATGGCAAACATCTCTGCATAGACGCGTAAGAGGTATAAACACTTTAGGTGAATAAGTTACTGTATCGCCATGTCCAATATCTGCCAGATGACGAGATATTCGCATTAGCTCCTTTAGATCTAGCCTGTCATCTAAACTTAGCAGTTCGGTAAATGTTAGATCTTGGTCGTTTTCTATTGCGGCAAGAATTTCCGTGGAAAATGAGCTATGCAAAGCAATACCCTGAGAATTTATTCATAAAACATATCATATTACTAGATTTTATCTCTTAATCGCCTGTTCAGCATTCCGAGACCCGGATTTGAGGTATAAGTCTAGCAGTAAATTTGCCTATAAGTCCTGTGTTACCAGCTGCAAATAATTCCCGCAAATCTTTTAACGTATCTATATCAAGACCTATTCCTGGGCTTTTCAAGTAGGATGCACTAAGACCTGATAGCTGCGCCCATTCACTATGCTCCTTAAAACTTGAGGGACCAAAATTAAATCTTGGTTTTAGATCTGAACGAAAGGCAAAAAGATTTGTTCCTTCTTCCTGGCTATCAGCGCCCAATACTAGGTCATACCCTTCACACAATCGCTCCAATGTAGATGTAATATCATTATTACTAAGAAGAGGAAGATCTCCATGTAAAATCAAGAAATCGTCCTTGCAATGCTTCCTTACGAAATCTACTCCTCCAACGATAATAGAATTTAGTCCACCTCCGACTCCATCTAAAGCTTTTTCCTCGATGAGCTGAACAAAATCTTTTATTTCAGAGGGGAATTTTAAAGGCTCTCCAGCTATAACGGTAACCTCTGATATATGCGGGTGATCTATAAGAACTGTTAGCACATCATAAAACATTGCAAGCACAAGTCGACGGCGATCGTCCGTACTTATATACCTAGATAATCGGCTCTTACATTTTGATAATTTGTTTAACGGCACTATCGCATGAAGAGATTTGGTAACATCTAGCTTTTGTATTGTATTCACCCACAAAAACCCAATAAAGATTCTGCTAGTTCTACCTTCTCTCGCTCCGAATTCATTATCGTATGCGTTACAAAAACATTTAATCCTAAGTCTTGAATCCTATTAGTTAATCCAATATCGGAGTTATCGATAACAAAAGTAGATATCAAACCAGGATAGTTCTCTCGATAGTATTTAGCTATCTGGACCGCACTAACTGACATACCCAATTCTGTACATATTTTTGCAGTCGGACCTTTAAGGCTATCACCGTTCACAATAGGAGAAACGGCTAAAACAGAGGCGCGCGAATCCAAAATTAATTGAGCCAAGCCTGGCACATTAAGAATTGGATCAATACTCAGAAATGGATTTGAAGGACAGAGGACTATTACTTCTGGAGGAGTTTTAGCAAAATAGTCAAGCAAGACTGGTGGAGGTCTAGCACTTTCAACATTCGCAAAAGACACCGATCTAACAACTGGCATGCATCTTCTTCGCACAAAATAATCCTGAAAATCTAAACTTCCTTCATCCGTATGCAAGACGGTTTGCAAGTGATCATTACTCATTGGCATTATTAGGGAATTAATCGAAAACTGCTTAGCTATATCCAAAGTAATATCGGAAAGACTATGCCCCCTCGTCATCAGATAATTCCTATATATATGAGTCGCTAGATCCTTGTCTCCCAAATTAAACCAAGTCTCGCATCCAAGCCTCTTCAGAGAGTCCAGACAGTTCCATGTTTCATCAAAAAGTCCCCAACCTCGTTTCTGATCTGCTTGATCTGATAGACTATATAAAAGGGTATCAATGTCAGGACAAATCCGTAGCCCCATATAATCAAAGTCATCACCTGTATTAACAACAAAACTTAATAAGTCGCTTTCATATATTTTACTAAAACCAACACTTAACTTAGCTCCACCAATTCCGCCAGTAATTAATAATATCCGGCCTGCACTGTCCTTCATCTAAATAAATCTTCCGTTTCAGGACGTAGCAATGATGTCCCGTCTGAATCTGATTCGGTTAAATTACATCCGGTAATATGAATTACTGGCTGGCCCTGATTTGACTGCCCCATTACAAATGAAGCCCCTGCAGCTAGCTCATCTGCAATAGCTGGCAAAGTAGTTTCCAACACGTTTCCAAACAAATCTTTTTCTCCGACTTGATCCCATAGAGGCTGAAAACCACATGTTCCTAGCGCCAATCCTACGGTACCATTTCTCCAAGCACGACCAACACTGTCATTTATTATTATAGCCAGAGATACACCACAAGATTTTGCTAATTTCTCTCGCAACAATTCAGCAGATTTATTAGCATCTTCAGGCAGTAGCAGAACAGACTGATTGGATTCATCAAACAATATATTTGATTTATCTATACCAGCGTTAGCCATCACATATCCGTTTTTGTGCTCAACGATCATTATCCCCTGCCGTGCTCGAATCACACTTTTTGCTTCCCCGAGGATTAGCTCAGTTAATCTTGGATCTTTTCCAGTTACCGCTGCAAATTCTTTTGCTCTTTCAGACACCACAACATCATTCAAAAAGACAAGTCGACCTTCAGCCTTGGACACTATCTTTTGTGCTATGACCAAAGCATCTCCATTTTGCAGGCTGATCTGATTGTTATCGAGGGATTGTTTTATAAGATGCGCCAAGTCATCCCCTTCGTTAACAAGCGGAAAATCCACTAGGGCGTTAAAAGTGACCGAAGAGGTCATTAATCATTACCCGTGCCCGTGATTTTAATGCCTGCATGTCCTTTAAACTGTCGGTTGAGATTAATTAAAACCGAAGTCATAGCTTCTGCCGCCGCTGCATTAGAAATTAATCCAGCATGATAACCTTTCATTCCAGCTGCTTCGACCAACTGTATAACTTGCTCTCGAGCATTCTTGTCATTCCCACTTACCAGAACATCACATTGAATACCCTTCCCTTCCTGAAGATGATGGGCCGCAACATTTTGAAAGGCCGACACTACCATAACCTCATCTCCCAAGATGGCCTGTGCTATCTCACCTGCACTCCCCTCTTTAGGCAATTGAACTCTCGCGACTTTCGGAGGAACTAAAGGCACGGTAACATCAATAAGTATTTTTCCTGATAGCGCACTCTTCACCGATTCAAGCGTGCCCGCGTGATGATCAAAAGGGACAGTAAGAATTGCAATGTCTGCAGCATTTGCAGCTTTCAAATTTATCATTGCCTCGACTTGATAATCGTCTACACCTCTTGACTTCATAACAGATATCAAATCTTTCGCAGCAGCTTCAGCTTTCTCCAGATTTCGCGAACCAATAATCACCTTATAACCTGCTTGGACCCAGCGACGTGCCAGGCCAGTTCCAAGATCTCCCGTCCCGCCTAAGATAGCTAAGGCCGGTTTTATGCTTGTATTCATAGCGTATTCCTTAAATAAATCGATTTTTATACTTGAACTTTTTCCTTGCTAGTTTTCAACACAGAGTGTCCCATCACTAATTATTAAGATAGGATTGTGATCTGCTAAATACTAGGTTAGAGCACGATCGCATACAAGCCGAAGCTGAAAAACTTTCTGGAGAAATATCGATGCAAGACCAAATTACTCTGAATGACAAAGTGGTTTTAGTTACTGGAGGCTCGCGAGGAATAGGTAAAGGAATTAGCAAAGCATTTTTATCTAGCAATTCTGATGTGGTCATATGCGGAAGATCAATACCCGAAACATTACCAGAAATAGATGGCAGAAAAGCGCGATTTATAAACTGTGACGTGCGAGAGGTCGAACAAATAAATACTTGTATAGCAGAAGTTGTAAAGGAATATGGCAAGCTTGACGTTCTAGTAAATAACGCTGGAGGATCGCCAATCGCCGAAGCCGCGACCGCGTCACCACGTTTTTCAGAAGCCATAATTAAACTAAATCTAATTGCACCGATAAATACTAGTCAAGCAGCCAATCAAATAATGCAAGATCAAGAAAACGGGGGGACTATAATTAATATAGCTAGCGTAAGTACACTAAGACCTTCACCAGGCACAGCCGCATACGGCGCCGCAAAGGCTGGTCTAGTAAACCTTACAGGCTCTCTAGCTGTTGAATGGGCACCAAAAGTTCGAGTTAACGCAATTATAGCTGGACTCACCGAGACCGAACAATCACACATCCACTATGGAGATGCTAAGGGCGTCGAAGCAATAAGCAAGACTATACCAATGAAGCGCCTGGCCACTCCGAAAGATGTTGGAAATACTTGCGTTTTCCTTGCCTCAAGTCTGGCGGCTTATATAAACGGCGCAAGTATAGAAGTGCACGGAGGTGGTGAAAAACCAGCGTATTTAAGCGCCTCTAACTCTTAAAAATACCAAGCCAAATTAGATCACGCTTAGATTAGGAAAAGTCTCAAATAGCTACCCAAACTTAATAAAATCTAAACTAGTTCTATTAAACATGTCTCTATGTTCGGTCATAACCCAGTGCCCACATTTGCTCACGATCATCAGCCGCAAGTTGGCCATATTCTTAATCAAGGATGCTGTTCCGCCTTCAGGCATCATCCTTTCATCGGCGCCCCAAAAAACAAGGGTCTCATGGTGTATTTCTTTTAGTCTAGAGGTCAATACAGGCACGCTCATTGTCGAGATAACTCGGGAGTTCATGAGATTCATAATTTGCATCCGTTCTTCCACCAAATCATCGGTTGCATGTTTGGGATCGAACATCAAGCTGGTAGCGAAAAGATCACGCATAATATCAGGCGTTAAACTCTCACTGCTCCCAAAAACCTTGAACATTTTTTGCATTCCTTCCATGGCCTGATATTCACTCAACTCACTAAGCCCACCAGGCGCCATCAGAATTAGCTTATCTACTCGATCAGGAAAATCTAAAGCCAAACCAAGCGCTATGGCACCTCCTAAAGAATTACCAATTACGGAGAAACGATCGATCTCAATTTCATCCAAAACCTGGATCACGCATTCTACAAAGAATTTCAACGTGTAATCTAAATTCTCTGGTTTGTCAGAAAACCCGTACCCAATTAGATCAATTACCAAACATCTATACCCTGCCTCTACGAACGCCGGGAAGTTTTTCTTAAAATTGCTATAGCCACTAGCGCCCGGACCAGAACCATGCAGAAAAATAACTACATCTCCGCAACCCTCGTCTAGATAATGAATCCGGCATCCATTAGCGCAAGTTACATAATTCCCTTCGGGAAGACTTCCATTCCATTTCTTCATTTTATCCCTATCTCGATTCGCAATTAATCTACGTTATTGGACAATTGTGTCTCCAAATTCTGTCGGATTCCCAAATATAGCTCGATGACTTGGTGGTATTCTTCCATTGATATCAACAATTGAATATTGTCTTGCTAATTCTGCACCAATTAACACTTTTCCAGACAATTTATGCAAATCTTTATCATCCGCTAACGCATTAATAATGCGCCCCGTAAACTCTGGTGTCTCAGCTGAATCAAGTAGATTTTGATAACTATCTTGATCGCTCTCCAAAACCCGCTTAGTTCTTTCTGTTAAAAGAAGCCCCATCCATAAGGAAATCACCGCGACCTCAAACGGTTTGAAGTCCACCGCCATGTCATGAGCCATTTTGTCTACACCAGCCTTACCCGCACCATAGGCCGGTCCATGCATATAAATACGCCCGCCAAAGGAAGATGTATTAACCACGAGACCTCCTCCATCAGTAATTAACAAAGGTGCTGCATGCCAAGTAGTAAGATAGTGTGAACGCAGACCTACATCCAAAAGATTACAAAGAGAAATTGGTTTTTCCCAAAACGGGCCACTATCAGTAATTGCATCATCAATATCAGTAGCATTATTAACCAATATATCTAGCCTACCATGTTCTTTTTGTATCTCGCTTAGAGCTGACTGAGTTTGTTCATCGCTAGAGTGATCGCAATAAAGAGGAATACCTTCACCTCCAGCATTGGTCACTAGCTGAGCTGTTTCCAACAAAGTTCCCGCGAGATTACTGTTGCTATCAGCCTCTGGACGACCGGTTAGATATACCGTCGCGCCTGTTGCACCAAGCGCTATTGAAATGCCTCGTCCGGCACCTCGACTTGCTCCGGTGACGAGAACGATTCGTTCGCGACCATAATTCATTAATATTCTCCTTAACTTCTCTACATACTCGGCAAGCTTGTTTACTAAAAAAGCTGTATCTTATATTTCTGTGACCAAACCTTAGGTTAACAATTGTGGAAGCTATTCTCAAAACACCTACCAATCTATCGATAAAAAGAATATCGAAGCCACATCATACTTTCACAATTTTTCTTTTCATACTATTAGCTCTTTACTCAATTGAAACATACTCAAATAACCTAAATGACAAATTAACCTCCCTACCTTCTTGGACTGAATCTGTTGGACGACTAACAATACCGAGCACTAAATTCGAGGAAGGCGAACAGTACTCTTTCAGGGAAACTTGTAGCGCCAGCCTGATAAGCAAAAAAGCAGCCACCTCATCAAATTTTATTTTGACCGCCTGGCACTGCTTTGAAAATTATTTTGATATAAGTCGACCAATTAGTTTTGAAATCAAAGATCTTCAAGGAAACATAATTTCCCGGGTCGCTTATAGACAGTCAAGTGGCGGTGGCATGCATGCTGACTGGGCAATTCTAAAATTAGACAAAGAAGTAAAGCGATCTAAAGTGAAACCACTTGAATATCTAATACCAGATACTTCGATTGGTGACTCAGTATTCATTGCTGGCTACGCAAAATATAAAGAATCTTCTGAGAATCAGTATGATCTAAACTATAGTGAGTGCACAGTAACGGCAATTGTCATAGATATTCGGCTGACCGATTGCAAAGCGGTTAAAGGAAATTCTGGGGGAGCGGTGGCTCTCAAAATCGACGAAAATAACTTCGGTCTTGCTGGAGTCATATCAGAGGGAAATGAAGAAAGCATAAGTAGCTTCGTGCCAATAGAAATTTTCCATCGCGAGGTACAAAAATATGTGTACAAGAGAATTAATTTATCTAGGGAAAGTACGGCGACGCTTCCAAAAAATGCCCGCTACTAATTTTGAACACCTCCTCCCATGCAATGCGGAGAACTCGGGACGTTATTTCCACGCTTGATCCATTCTTCACTAGTGTATGTGTGCAGAGCCAGAGCGTGTACGGACCCTGACAGTAGCTCAGCTAATGCCTTATAAACTAACTGATGCCTGGGCACTCTTCTGACATCCTTAAAAGCACTAGAAACTATGGTAACTTTGAAGTGAGTCTCAGAGTTTGGAGGGACATTATGCTGGCTACTTTCATTGACTACTTCCAAATAATCTGGAAAAAATTCATCCTCTAAAATAGAATTGATTCGATTTTCATAAGTCAAATTAGCCCCCATAGCGAAGTCCTGCATTATTGAGAAATTCAGTATACTACATTCGAATACGTCTAGTGTATTTTCGGAAAAACCTGCTTCCACAAATATCTCTAAAGATTATAATGCCGCTTTTGCCAATTTCTCTAATTGAAATCGACGAGTTCTGCATAAGTAAAATGTGTGATAAAGAAGATTCAGAAAAAACATCTTACCCCAGCCTCTCTCGCTGCCTTCTGGCAATAATTTATGACTCAATACTCTTGATACCAGTATTAATGACTACCAGCCTTATAACCCTTCTTTTCTGTGCAGCGATAAGCGGTCTCAACTCCGAAGGAAATTTGGCCATGCAGATTCCTGTTTTTCTCCGACAACTTATTATTGCATTAACAATTTTTTTCTTTTTTTCTTGGTTCTGGATTAAAAATGGACAGACACTAGGAATGCAAGCTTGGCGCATAAAACTCGTTTCAACTAACGGAAAAAATATTTCTCTCAAACAAGCCAGCATGCGGCTAGTAGGCGCCGTTATTTCTGCCGGATTTTTTGGATTAGGATATTTGTGGGTTTTGCTTGAAGCTAAAAATCACTCCTGGCACGATCTCATTTCAAAAACACGATTAATTTTACTTCCAAAAACAGATTCAAGAAAAAGCTCTAACTAAATCTTGACATTAAAACACCTCCTAGGAGTGTGCAGCCTAGAATAGGAGCTACTGTAACTAGCATTGGAGGAAAACCGAACACTATGGTGGAAGGTCCCAGCAAATCCATACTCACCTTAAAAGTTATACCTATCATGACTCCTACAAATATCCTAAAACCTATAGAGCCTTCTCTGAGCGGGCCAAATACAAAGGAGATGCCTAAAAATACAAGTCCTAGCAGAGATAGTGGGAAAAAGAGCTTTCTCCAGAAGGCAAGTTCAAATGAAGCAGAGTTATGGCCTTGATTAGTTAGATAATTTAGATAGTAATACAAATCACTTATTTTAAGTTTATGAGGGTCAACTATCCCTGAAAGGAGATATCTAGGAGTTATCGATGTGTTCCATCTTAAAGTATCTAGAAACACACCTTTGGTTTCCCACTTAAAAAAATCGGTTTTCTTGACATCAATCAATGTCCATTGCTCACTATCAAATCTCGCCTTCTCTGCCTTTAAAGTAGATATTAAAGATTGTTCTTCATCAAACTTGAACAGAGTTACACCGGTCGCTTCCCCTGAGCTACTAACCGTATTGAAGTGTATAAAGGTATTGCCTTCTCGCTTCCAAACTCCATATCTACCAAAATCATCTACTGCTTTATTAAGCATCATGTTACGTCGATTTTCAGCACTTACATCTGCAATTGGCGCCAAAGATTCACCTAAAGTCATTGATAACAGAGCTATAAAAATGATCGGTTTTAAGGCAGCCCAGACTACTTGCCCTTTAGTCAGTCCAGCGGCTCGCATGACTACTAGCTCCGAACTACTTGAAAACTGACCTAGTGATATGAGACTTCCAATCAATGCGGCGAAGGGTACAAATTCGTAAATCCTGCCAGGCAATGTTGTAGATACATATAAAAATGCCTCGGTAATAGTATAGTCACCCCTAATTTTGCCCATTTCATCAATTAATGCGGCAACCACGTCTAACCCCACTATTATCACCAGCGCGGCGAAAAAACACTTAACCAGAGATATCCCAATATAACGTTCAATTTTTAGCAAGGCGGTACCTTATCGAGGTCCAATAGTCTGAACCAAATATCAAGCCAATTGCTACTAGAAAAAAAATGAAATGGACGAGCCACATTTCACCAGAAAAAAATAATTTATCGTTCTCGATTCGTCCTCTTACCGCGCCTAAAGCTAGAATATAAAATACATAAATTAAAAAAGCTGGAAGCATAGTCATGTAACGCCCCTTTCGAGGATTAGTCCGGCTCATTGATTGCGCAATAAGCGCTAGAATCAAGGTGGCCAGCGGAAGAGAGATTCTCCATTGTAGCGCTGCAATATCTTCAGCCTCTTGAGATATAAACAATGCTGCAGTTGATTTAGAATCGACCGCTGAAACTTTCCTTATCCCATCTTGCGAGAGACGCATAAGCTCGCCATAGCGATCAAATTCAATTACTTCATAAGCTAATTCACCAGGAATCCCTTTATATCGCGCGCCATTTGTAAGCTCCATATACTGATTACCAGAAGACGCTGAATCTTTTTTCAACTCACCCCGTTGCGCTACCGTTACAGTAATAGAGGGTTTTTCAAGATCGCTATTAGTTTCTAGTAAAAAGATGCCATGCATTACACCTTCCTGATCAATAGACTCTGTATAAGTAGTTGACCCTAAATGATCTTTTATTTGAAACCTGCCTGAAACCAAAGAATTTACGTCTCGAATTAATTTAGGATCTTCAAGTAGCATGCGGCTTTTTTCGACTCCAATCGGTGTAATTATTAAACTCAGCACAGAAACAAGAACGGCGACAAGTCCCGCCGGCACCAGTGTGTAAAAAAGAAGTAGAGAATTTCCAACTCCACTAGCAAAAAGCACGACCATTTCACTGTTAACATATAAACGTCCATAAGACATTAAGATCCCAATAAAAAGTCCAAGAGGTAGGATTAATTCCATAAACCCAGGAATCCTAAAAAACATCAAAGGAAAGAGAATATCACCAGGGATTTCTCCCACCGCTGCCTCCGCTAGATATTTCGACATCCTGCCGGTAAATATGATCAGCAGTAAAATTAAGCTAACGGCTATCGTATGAAAAATTATATCTCGTGATAAATAGCGCAATATTGTCATGCTATATTAATTCTCAAAAACAGAGTCAGAATTGACATTGTAGTCTCTCTCACTCTCATCATACACTAGACATTTAAAATAAAAGGCAGGCCACATGACAAAGATAACGTTTTCTAGCAAGACTATAGCTGACATAGAAAGAGCAAAAACAGACTGCCTAGTACTCCCAATTTTCGATGATTTAAAACTTGGTAAATTCGCAAAGAAACTAGATTTGAAAAATCGTAACTTGCTGATGAGATATTTTTCACTAGGGGATTTCAAGGGAAAAATAGGCGAGACGACTTCCCTAGTTAGTGCAACGATGGAACAAAGACGACTACTTTTAATTGGATGTGGAAAAAGAAGCAAGTTGGATCAAAAAGATATAGGCAAAATCTGCAGCGCCATAGCATTAGCTCTAAATAAAACAGCTGCAAAGGACGTCATAATTAACTGGATAGACTTCAGCATTCCATATAAAGATCTACTATCGTCACTTGAATTACTTAGCACCACGATAACTAAGCATCAATACGTGTATGATGAAACCCTATCGAAAAAGCGTGATAGTCTAAAATTAAAAAGAGTAGTTGTAGAAAGTTCTCCCAGAACCACTTTAACATCTCAAGTTAGACGATTGAGACAAGGCCAGGCTATTGGTGAAGGCATTATTTTAGCGCGTAACTTAGCTAACCTTCCTGGAAATATATGCACACCAAGTTATTTGGCAGCTGAGGCTAGAAAACTCGCTCGGGCGCACCCACGCCTAAATACTCGCATCTTGAATGAACGTCAAATGACTAATTTAAACATGGGGGCACTACTCTCAGTGTCCGCCGGCAGCGCAGAAGAAGCAAAGTTAATAGTCATGTCCTATACGGGCACCTCAAAATCGACCCCACCAGTTGTTCTGATTGGAAAAGGCATTACCTTTGATACTGGCGGAATTAGCCTTAAACCTGGCGGAAAAATGGATGAAATGAAATTCGATATGTGCGGTGCAGCTAGCGTCATGGGCACCATGCATAGCGTTTGTAAAAATAATATCCCAATAAATGTGGTCGGAATAATTGCAGCAGCAGAGAACATGCCGAGCGGTAATGCCACCAAACCTGGAGACGTTGTAACAAGCATGTCAGGCATGACTATTGAAATTTTGAATACAGATGCAGAAGGCCGCCTCGTTTTATGTGACGCGCTCTCTTATGCCGAAAGATTTAAACCGGCCGCTGTAATTGATATTGCTACACTAACAGGAGCCTGTGTAGTAGCTCTCGGAAACCACGCAACGGGATTATTTTCAAATGATGATCAGTTAGCTGAGCAAATACTTTCTGCAGGAATTGATAGCAATGATAAGGCATGGCGCTTACCAATATGGGAAGAATATCAGAAACAGATAAAATCAAATTTTGCAGATATTGCCAATATTGGAGCGGGGGGTGCCGGGAGCATCACCGCTGCATGTTTCTTGGCTCGATTTGCAAAAAATTATCGATGGGCTCATCTTGACATAGCAGGTACTGCTTGGACCAGCGCCCCTAAAGGAGCAACTGGTCGTCCAGTAGCCCTACTCAACCGATTTTTAAATGATCGAGCCGGTAAGGAATGACTCGGATAAGCTTTTATATTTCTAGAAATAGTGCGACGACCTCGCGATTAAGTATACTTTTGCGAATTGTAGAAAAAGCTTATTTTAATGGCCACCATATTTTTATTACTAGTGACAATGAAAATGAAGCTAAGAAAATAGATGCAGAACTGTGGAGCTTTAAAGCAAACCGGTTTATACCTCATGGGTTTGCCGGCACTCGGGAAGGAAAAATAATTGGAATTGGTTGTGATCAGGAGCCCCATGAACACTCTGGGGTATTAATAAATCTACAAAAATCCATTCCGGCATTTTTTCCCAGATTTGAACGATTGATAGAGATTGTTGAGTCAAATGATGAAGACTTAGCCCGTGGTAGAGCTAATTGGATTTACTACAAAGATCGCGGTTATCCTTTAGATAAATATGAAATTTAATTACTAAAATCGGATTATGGAGGTTACAAAACAGGTATAATTGCTCAGATACATCAGTAAGCGATAAAATCAAACTCGACACACTTGTACCAACTAAATCTCATCACAAATTTAAAGGCGTGATAGATGGCCTCAAACGCATTATAAGTAAGGATAGTGCTTAAATTTTGAAACTGCACATTTTAAAATCATGAATAAAACTTTTAATCCTAGTGATATAGAGACCCATTGGTATAAGGAATGGGAGCGCCAAGGTTATTTCAATCCAAGTAACCAAGGGAAGCCCTACAGCATTATGATACCTCCACCAAATGTTACTGGAAGCCTGCACATGGGCCATGGCTTTCAAGAAGCGCTGATGGACGCCTTAATCCGTTATCACAGAATGGACGGATTTAATACTCTTTGGCAAGTTGGAACAGACCATGCTGGGATAGCCACTCAAATGGTTGTGGAGAGATTATTAGAATCAGAGAATCTCTCCCGCGAAGAGATTGGTCGTGAGAAATTCATTGAGAAAGTTTGGAAATGGAAATCTATTTCGGGAAATCAAATAACTAAACAACTTCGAAGACTTGGATCCTCTCTAGATTGGAGTCGCGAAAGATTTACCATGGATGAAGACATGTCAGCCGCTGTTAAAAATGTTTTTATTCAGCTATATGAGGATGGTCTGATTTATCGTGGACACAGACTAGTCAACTGGGACCCCAAACTCCAAACTGCGCTCTCCGATCTTGAGGTCGTGACAGAAGAAGAAGACGGCAGCTTGTGGCAAATCTCCTATCCTCTCGTAAATGGTAGCGGTTTTCTATCTATCTCCACAACTAGACCAGAAACTCTTTTAGGCGACACAGCGGTTGCCGTTCATCCGGAAGACTTGCGTCATTCTCATCTGATAGGTGAGACCTTGAGAGTCCCAATAGTCAACAGAGAAATTCCAATTATTGCAGATGAATACGTGGATCCAGAATTCGGTACTGGTTGCGTAAAAATAACACCAGCACATGATTTCAATGACTATGAAATTGGAAAGCGTCATGGACTAGAAATCATTAATATCCTCGAAAAAAATGGAACACTCAACAAAAATGTGCCTAAGGATTTTGTAGCACTTGATCGCTTTGAAGCTAGAAAACAGACTATTAAATATCTTAATTCTCTGGGCTATCTAGAGAAAGAGCAATCGCATCGCCTAAAAATCCCGCGCGGTGATCGATCAGGTGTCGTTTTAGAGCCTTTCCTTACAATGCAGTGGTATGTAGATGCTAAAAAACTATCCGGACCAGCAATAACTGCTGTGGAAAACGGGACAATAAATTTTGTCCCAAAAAAATGGGAGAATACCTACTTTGCTTGGATGCGAGATATTCAGGATTGGTGCATCAGTAGACAACTTTGGTGGGGACACCGCATACCCGCTTGGTATGACTTGGATGGCAACATATACGTAGGAGAGAGTGAAACAGAAATACGAGAAAAAAACGACCTTAGCGATAAAACTGTTCTAGAGCAAGATGAAGATGTACTCGATACTTGGTTTTCCGCATCTTTATGGACATTCTCAACACTAGGTTGGCCAAAAGCAACAAAAGAGCTGGAAATATTTCATCCGACTTCTGTGCTTGTAACGGGTTTTGATATTATCTTTTTTTGGGTTGCAAGAATGATAATGATGACCCTTTACTTCATGAAGGAAATACCTTTTCAAACTGTTTATGTACATGGTTTGGTCAGAGATTCGGATGGCCAAAAAATGTCGAAGTCAAAGGGCAATGTTATTGATCCGATCGATCTGATTGATGGAATTGGAATAGATGCACTAGTCAAAAAAAGAACCTCTGGTATGATGCAGCCAAAATTCGCCGATAAAATATCATTATTAACCAAACAGCAATATCCAGATGGAATTCCCGCTTTTGGTACCGACGCATTACGTTTCACCTACTATTCTTTAGCGTCAACAGGAAGAGATATAAAATTTGATATAGGTCGAATACAAGGATATAGAAACTTTTGCAACAAAATATGGAATGCTGCTCGCTACGTTTTATCAAATACTCAATCTTTAGATCTATCCCATGAAACGTCGTACAATTCCAAAACCACTTACGATAAATGGATAATCTCCTCGTTACACTCGACTATCGAAAATGTTCGAAATTCCTTGAAAAACTATCGATTCGATCTAGCGTCTAACTATCTATACGAGTTTATTTGGACAGATTACTGTGACTGGTACTTGGAATTCTCTAAAACCATCTTATGGGATGACTCTCTTGATATAGAAGAAAAAAATCTAACTAATGCAACATTAATGACGGTCCTCGAAGCAATTCTTCGACTATTACATCCATTCATGCCATTCATTACAGAGGAAATTTGGCAAAATTTATCGATACAGACAAACGAAACCAAAACTATAATGCTTCAAGAATACCCGAAATCAGATGACTGGAAAAAACATCTAGAAGCTGAGCTGGAAATAAAATGGCTGCAAGAAACGATTTCCGCTATACGCACATTACGATCGGAAATGAATGTCAATCCCGGCCAGCAGATAGCAATATTGATTAGAGAAAGTGAGGCAAAAGAAAAAATCCGGATGAGGCCTCTTCAAGAACAGCTGAAGCGACTTGCTAAAGTGGGATCCATTGATTGGATTGAACCTAAATCTGAAAATCCGCCGTCTGCATCCGCAATGATAGATGAAATGGAAATATTAATCCCCTTAGATGGAATAATCGATAAAGCCAAAGAATTATTGAGGCTAAGTAAAGAAATAAAAGAGTTAAGGAATGAGATTACAATCCTTGAAAAAAAGTTAGATAACACGGATTTTGTGCAAAAAGCACCATCTAATATTGTAGAAAATCAAAGAAACAAACTTATTGATTACAAAAACAAATTGAATGCTCTTATACTTCACGAAGAGAAAATTACTAACACATAGTATATTTCTAAACGATAGGCCCTAGTAACAACTATAATCGTCTTTTGTGAAATAGAAAATTATTGAAAACTGAGGAGTCGATAATGAGTGAAAGAATCAGTGGCACTGTGAAGTGGTTTAATAACGCTAAAGGTTTTGGCTTTATCACTCGGGATGGAAGCGATGATGATATATTCGTTCATTTTCGCTCTATACAAGGTGATGGATATCGAACGCTAAATGAAGGTCAGGCAGTAGAGTTCAAACTGGTAGAAGGACCTAAAGGCCTTCAGGCCGAAGAAGTAGAAAAACTCTAGTGCTGACTAAAAAGAAACATAATAACTTTAAAAGCTGGATTCGATAAGGATCCAATGTACTATTCCCAGGGGTAATCCATGTCGATACTTTCTAAATTAATTATTGCAGTGGCTATTGCGGCGATAATCTCTCAGAGCTATGCAATAGCGATATCTCAATCACTGCCACATTTTGAACTACTTGGACTTTTTTCTTTGGCAACTTTGTTAACAGTAATTTTTAGTGCCTTTCGACCAAAGAGAAGATCAGGAAGATTTACTAACAGAGACAACCAGGGCTCCCAAAAGAGAACAAAGGGCACAGTAAAGTGGTTTAATGGCTCCAAAGGTTTTGGATTCATTACAATCGATAATGGAGAAGAAATCTTTGTTCATTTTAGATCCATAGAAGGAAGAGGACGACGAGTTCTACGAGACGGGCAAAAAGTTACACTTCT
>CAJXCR010000001.1 GCA_913051825.1 uncultured Halieaceae bacterium | reverse complement strand
TCTTTGGAAATATCAAAGCCTACGCGGACAGCGTGATCTGTCTCCATTTGCAACATACTTACCGGTAGCGAATAGTAACCCTCAGCACTCATAAGATCTCCTAATGCGACTTGAAAAGATCAAATGCTTCGTGACACTCTAAGCACTGATAAAGTGCTTTACAGGACGTACTTCCAAATTCACTAATCTGCTTGATTTTATTACATCCACATTGAGGACAAACAATCGTATTATCAGAATTGATCGTCGCAATACCAAACTCCTTAAGAGAAGCCTTTGCCTTTGAAGACAACCAATCGGTTGTCCATGCTGGCGCAAGTTGAGTATTAACCACCACATCATTAATGCCTGCTGAACTCAAAGCGGCGAGGATGTCTTCCTTGATGACTTCCATCGCCGGGCATCCAGAATAAGTCGGAGTGATTGTCACAGTGACATGATCGCCGGAGCGCGTCACATTTTGCAGCACACCGAGCTCCCAAATCGTTATCACCGGTATCTCAGGATCTGTAACTTGATCCAGAACGCTCCAAAGCTCAAGACAAGATGAGTTGGAACGACGATTTTCTCTCTCAATATTTTCTGCATTTGTGAGTGGAATCTGTTCAACGATGGACATCATATTCACCACTCAAGACCTGGATAGGCTCGCTGTAAGAACTGCAGTTCACTGAGAAGAAAACCTAAAAACTCAGTGTGCTTCCCTTCACGACCGCCTGTCACCTGCAATTCGTCTTTAGGAATTTCAATAGAGATCTTTGACATAGTAGCGGTGATCGTTCGATTCCAATCAGCTTCAAGTGCTCGGGTATCGACTGCAACACCATTAGCCACCAATTCGCGTTCAGGTGAATCCTGATCAAATAGCTCGCCTGTAAATCGCCACAATTCATCCACCGCCGATTGCAACCGGCGGTGACTCTCTTGTGTACTCTCTCCTAACCTCATCATCCATTCCTCGCTCCTACGAAGATGGTATTCAGACTCCTTTATGGCTTTTCCAGCAATGGCGGCTAGCCGTGAGTCACTCGATTCAAGTAGTGATGTCATGAATGCTAGAGAATAAACATCGACAAAATATTGACGCACCATGGTGAATGCAAAATCTCCTCGGGGTAATTCATGGATAAGATGATTTTTAAAATCGCGGCAATCCCTCTGATAAGCAAAAGTATCTTCGGTGACTTCTTCACCTGACAATTCGGCTGCATAGGTATAGAACATCCTTGCCCGTCCAATAAAATCTAAAGCGACGTTGGATAGTGCGAGATCTTCTTCTAGAAACGGCGCATTTCTGCACCACTCTGACAAACGATGACCCAGTATCAGCGCATCATCACCCAATCTCACTACGTATTCTTTTACCGAAAT
This sequence comes from uncultured Halieaceae bacterium, assembly GCA_913051825.1. GTDB lineage: Bacteria > Pseudomonadota > Gammaproteobacteria > Pseudomonadales > Halieaceae > CABYJX01. Next base: position 66,006 of record CAJXCR010000001.1, on the reverse strand, counting down.
TTCAGTGCCCATAATTACTCTCTACAAGCTTTTGACTTCATCAGGAAGATCATAATGACTCGCATGACGGTAAGGTTTGTCATCTAGAGGGTCATAGAAACTACCGCAATCCGATTCTTGCGATGCCGCTATATCGGAAGACTTAACAGCCCAGATACTGACCCCTTCGCTACGGCGGGTGTAGACATCTCTTGCATACTGCAGCGCCTGTTCGGCATCGTCAGCGTGCAAACTTCCCACGTGCTTGTGATCCAGTCCGCGCTGAGATCGAATAAAAATCTCATATAATTGCGTATGTGAGGTCATCACTTTTTCCTATGCCGCTTCTTGGTTAGATCGTTTTTTATTTTCGTAGACTCTCATCGCTTCTCTCACCCACTCGCCTTCTTCATGAACTTGTCTGTGGTGAGCTAAACGCAGGCGACTACAGGGACCTCCACCACTCATTGATCGGCGAAATTCTTCCCAATCGATTTCCCCGAAATCATAATGACCTCGTTCTTCATTCCACTTTAGGTCTGGATCTGGGAGCGTGATGCCAATCGCGTTCGCCTGCTCAACCGTTTGATCAATGAACTTCTGTCGAAGATCATCATTGCTCTGACGCTTTATCTTCCACTTCATGTTTTGCGCAGAGTGAACGGAATCTGAATCGTGTGGGCCGAACATCATTAACACTGGCCACCAAAATCTATCTACGGAGTCCTGCGCCATGGCTTTCTGCTCATCACTACCGCGCATCAATGTCATCATGATGTTATAGCCTTGACGTTGATGAAAACTCTCTTCCTTACAAATTCTCACCATCGCACGTGCATAAGGCCCATATGATGTCCTTTGAAGTGATATCTGATTCACAATGGCCGCACTATCGACCAACCAACCTATGGCTCCAATATCACTCCAGGTAAGTGTTGGATAATTAAAAATCGATGCATACTTGGCACGCTCTTCATGCAAGTCATCGATCATTTCCTCTCTTGAAACACCCATCGTTTCAGCGGCACTATATAAATAAAGCCCATGCCCTCCTTCATCTTGAACCTTCGCTAGAAGTACGGCCTTCCTATGAAGTGTCGGCGCACGGGTTAGCCAGTTACCTTCTGGCTGCATACCAATCACTTCTGAGTGCGCGTGCTGCGAGATCTGCCTAATTAACGTCTTCCGATATTTGTCAGGCATCCAGTCTTTAGGCTCAATCTTTTCCTCCGCATCCACACGTTCCTGAAAAACTTTTTCTTCTTCAGCTTGATCCATACCTGCAAACCTCCTTATATCTCGTCGAGCCATTGAGGAGTCAATGTTCTATTCATTAGCTTCGCCGGAAACTGAACCACCAATCGTGTGAGAATTCCCACGAAAAATGGCTATAGTCTGTTCGTCCTCACCACGAACCACTACATCATATATTCCTGTTTTTCTGGTCCGCGTGACTTCACATGCAGTTGCAGTCAAACGGTCGCCTTCATGGGCCGTAGCGAGAAAGTCTATTCGAGCACCAGCGGCAAGCGTAACTTCGTTGAAACTATTACAAGCATGCGCAAATGCGGTGTCTGCTAAAGTAAAAATAAACCCTCCGTGGCAGACTTGATGCCCGTTGAGCATGTCAGATCTAACCAACATCGACATTTTAGCTTGACCTGGCGAAACCGATATCGGCGTAATACCCAGATTTTTGGAGGCAATGTCGTCATTATGCATTCGCGCGGACGCCCGTTCCGCTATTTGTTGTGGTTCAGGCATCACGCCGCACAACCAAAGTCATAATGTCATATACAGCCACCGGTGTATCTTCCTGATTTATCACCTCTATAGCCCAAACAACGACTCCCGTCGCCTGCTCATCTCCCTTGGGTTCCTTTTTTATTTTTTGCTTGACCGTTAATTTTGCCTGCAGTGTATCGCCAGCGGCAACGGGTTCTACAAATCGCAAATTCTCCAAACCATAATTCGCGATCACCGGTCCAGGCGCTGGATCAACAAACATTCCAGCAGCGGCACTGATCACAAAATAACCGTGCGCGACTCGCTTGCCAAAAAAAGAATCTTTCGCTGCTATCTCATCAAAATGCGCATAAAAATGATCACCGCTCACACATCCAAAATTAACAATGTCCGCTTCGGTCACCGTACGACGATGAGTAATTAAGGTCTCACCTATCTGAAGATCTTCGAAGTACTTCTTAAATGGATGAATTCCATCACTGGATGTCGCTGCACCAGAGTGGTATTCACCGGTCAAGGCTGTGAGCATCGAGGGTGAACCCTGAACAGCCGAGCGCTGCATGTAGTGTTTGATCGCTCTGTCACCACCAAGTTCCTCACCTCCACCTGCACGACCGGGGCCCCCATGGACCAATCCCGCAAGCGGAGAGCCGTGTCCGGTAGATTCCTTGGCACAATCTCTGTTCAGCACTAATAAACGACCATGCCAGGGAGCCACTCCAAGCAAGATTCCCCTGGCCTCACTTTCATCGTTGGTATAAAGAGAACCTACCAAGCTCCCCTTACCCATCGCTGCAATCTGGATAGCTTCTTCCTGAGACGAATATGGCATGAGTGTACAAACAGGGCCAAATGCTTCGACCTCGTGAATTGATTCGTTGCGCAAAGGTTCCCGGGATAGCAGCAGAGTCGGAGGAAAAAAAGCACCTGCTGTTATGCCCAAATCTTTAAGTAGCGATGGGTCGCGACCGCCGCACAAAATTTCGCATTCTTTCGCCAGAAGATCAACACACCGCGAGACCTCTTCAACCTGATCCATACCGACGAGAGATCCCATTTTTGTTTCTTTATCCGATGTATCGCCGATCTTGAGAGATTCCAGTCTGGATACCAACGCGGCGGTCACAGCATCTAATCTATTTGAAGGGACAATAGCCCGCCTTATGGCCGTGCACTTTTGGCCTGCCTTTACCGACATTTCACTGACAACTTCATTAATAAATAGCTCGAATTCTGGATCTTCTGGGTTAACGGTCTCACCAAGGATCGCACAGTTAAGAGAATCTGCTTCCATGTTGAATGGTATGGAGTTAGTCACAATGTTAGGGTGCATACGCAAGGATTTTCCTGTCGACGCCGATCCTGTAAACGTCACCACATCCTGCTCATTAAGATTGTCAAAAAGGTCACCCACGTTACCGCAAATCAACTGGATCGATCCTTCGGGAAAAAAATTGCCTCCAATAATTTCTTTTACCATCGCCTCAGCAAGATAGGCAGTCGGTGTTGCCGGTTTGACTATGACTGGAACTCCAGCAATCAAACTAGGCGCAATTTTTTCCAGCATCCCCCAACAGGGAAAGTTAAATGCATTGATGTGTACAGAAACTCCTGGCTTAGAAGTAAGTATATGCCTACCAACAAAGCTTCCACCTCGGGACAACCGCTCCATTGCTCCTTCAACCATCACTGTGGAGTTCGGAAATTCTCTGGTAACTAGGCTACCGAAGCTAAATAAGGTACCAATTCCACCTTCAATATCTATCCATCCGTCACTTCGTGTCGCTCCAGTCTTTAATGACAATGAATAAAAATCTTCCTTTCGAGATAAGAGATATTTGGCCATCGCCTTTAGAGCATTCGCTCTGTCATGAAAAGTCATGGAACGAAGAGACGGACCTCCCTTGGTGCGAGCATAATTAACCGCTTCTGAAATATTTAGTCCATCACTGGTGACCGAACACACCTGTTCACCAGTTATCGCATCGTAAACAGCTCTTCCCTCGCCAGATCCCTCGCGCCATTCCCCTGCTAGATAACTCTTTAATTTCATGTTCGCTTCACTTAATTTGTTATTCTTAGTTGATTAATATGATACATAAATTATGATGTATAGCAACATTTATGTAACACTTCAAAAATAACAACATCGCTTCATTCAAGGTAAAATGTTGCTTAAAGTTTGGTTGGCTACTCCATAGAAAATAAGAGGTAAAAATGAGCGACTCTCCTGTCAGCTACGGCAAGAATGGATCAATTGGTGTGATTTCGATTAATAATCCTCCAGTCAATGCACTGTCACAGAAGGTCCGGCAAGGCATTTCAGATGCGCTTGAAGAATCGTTGGGTGATAACAGCAAGATTCTTCTAATAATGTGCAAAGGTCGAACCTTCATTGCTGGTGCAGATATCACAGAACTCGGCAAACCTCCTGTGCCACCGCATTTACCGGACATCATCACTAGAATGGAAAATCACCCTAAACCCATCGTGATGGCGCTTCACGGAAACGCTTTAGGTGGAGGGCTAGAACTGGCAATGGCCGGACATTATCGTTGTGCGATACCAGGCACAAAGCTTGGTTTACCTGAAGTAAAACTTGGCCTACTCCCTGGTGCAGGGGGAACACAACGACTACCCCGGCTTGTAGGACCTGAGAATGCGCTGGATATGATTGTATCAGGCAACCCTATTAATGCTGAAAAAGCACTTAAAATGGGACTCATAGATCACTTATTGGATGAGGACATTGAAAAAAGCGCAATAGCTTATGCCAATCAATTAATTCAAAGTAATAGCGATGTTAGACCGACAGGAAAAATATCTGTCACTACTCCATCGAACTCAAACTTGTTTTCCGAATATCGCAATCGAGTCGCACGAAAAACCCGAGGTCAGATCGCACCTGACTTCATCATTAAACTTGTGGAACTTGCATGTTCAAGTGACATTATCGCTGGTCAAGAAAAAGAGAGGGAATATTTTCTGGAGTGTCGCTCATCACCTCAATCGGCAGCCTTAAGGCATGTCTTTTTCGCTGAACGCGCTACTTCAAAATTACCGGATATCCCTAGTGATACTCAACCTCGAGACATTTCCAGTGCCGGCGTTATCGGTGCCGGCACAATGGGCGGTGGTATTGCCATGTGCTTTGCCAATGCTGGAATTCCCGTCAAACTCATCGATACTGATTCAGATGCCGTTGCCCGCGGGATGCAAATAATAGAAAAGAACTATGCTAATTCGATGAAACGAGGTCGTTTTACTCAGGAAAAAGTGGACGCAGCCATGAGCTGCATAACCGCAAGTACAGAATTTGAAAGCCTTAAGGAGGCCGATATCGTGATTGAAGCGGTATTCGAGAACATGGCCGTTAAGGAAAAGGTTTTTTCTCAAATGGATGAAGTGTGTAAGAAGGGTGCTATTTTGGCGAGCAATACCTCTTATCTTGACATTGACCAGTTGGCCGATTCCACAAACCGAGCTAAAGACGTTATCGGCTCACATTTTTTTAGTCCTGCAAACGTCATGAAATTACTCGAGATTGTAAGAGCAACTAGAACCGCCCCTGATGTTGTCCAGACACTAATTAAACTTTCCCGCAAGATCGGTAAGGTCCCAGTAGCGGTGGGACTGTGCCATGGGTTTGTAGGCAATCGAATGCTTAAAGGTTACGGTCGTCAAGCACAACTGCTGTTGCTGGAAGGTGCTTCGCCGCAACAAATTGATAGCGTAATGGAAGGATGGGGCCTGGCAATGGGACCTCTCGCAGTAAGTGATCTCGCCGGATTAGATATTGGTTATCGATCAAGAAGAGATCAGGGTCTCGTTAGCGGAGAACTACCTGAATTTGCACTGCCCGATGCACTCGTCGAACTCGATCGTCTGGGGCAAAAATCGAGCGCAGGTTATTACCAATACGATAAAGAGACAAGAGCACGTCAAATCGATCCGGAGGTAGAAGCCCTACTCAAAGACATCGCTGCTCGCTTCGAAATTACACGACAAACTATTTCAGAAGAAGTGATTCTTGATCGCCTATTACTTGCACTCGTAAACGAAGGCACCCGTATTCTCGAAGAAGGTATCGCGACAAGACCTAGCGACATAGATATCGTTTATCTTAACGGATACGGTTTCCCGGCTTGGAGAGGAGGCCCAATGTTTCACGCGGACACAGTTGGACTCGATACTGTAGTCGAGAAAATAACTGCTCTATACAATTCCACCCAGGACGACTTCTGGAAACCAAGTAAATTACTTGAGAATCTTGTAGAGAAGGGGGACACTCTATCTTCTCTGAACAATAAATAAGAAGATTGTCTACCAATTGAAACATTATTTTTGGTAGACCACTTCCCCCTCAATCATGGTTAAGATTACCTGGATTTTGTGGATTTCCGACGCTGGAATATCAAGTGGATTGCGATCAATAACAATCAGGTCTGCCAACATGCCTTCGGCAATGCGGCCCAAACGATCTTCTTTGTTCATGTGCTTAGCTGCATTTACGGTAAAAAGGTTTATGGCCTCGAGAACGCTAATTGCCTGTGATTTTCCAAAACTCTTTTCGCTTCCTCCCACCTGTTCTCTAGTGACTAACGTCTCGATGCCTATCCATGGATTGACTGAAGGAACCACTGCCCAATCTGATCCAGCTACGACCAGTGCCTTCGCATCTATTGCATCTCGGACAGGCCACGCACGCTCGGCTCTCTCAGCTCCTACTTCCCGGGCAAGCTCATTGGCTATCGGGCTAGGCGTCCAAAGATATGGCGACATCTCAAATGTTGCATTCAACTTATAAGCACGAGGGAGATCCGTTTTATCGATAAACCCACTGTGACCAATACTGTGACGCAAAGAAGGGGAACCATTTTGCTTGTAAGCAGCCTCCAGAGCATCCAATCCAGAGCGCACCGCAGCATCACCAGCCGCATGAAATTTCACCGACAGGCTTTCCTTATCAAACTTAATTACGGCCTCGTTAGTTTCGCTCTGCTCTAGCACTAGGAAACCAGAGTCGGTCTGCTCGCTCGATCCTTTATGAGTTCTTGCATAAGGCTCTAGCATTGCTGCTGTGTGAGCTTCGGTAGGAACACCATCCAAATATATTTTTACGCAATCGAGATTTAACCTGCCGCCTATATATTGCTTTCTGTTTTCAATGACAGATAGATTGGTGCCATCTCTACTATACCAATTCCAGTTTAAACACAGACGAGCGCGCTGCTTTAACACACCTTCTCCAGCCAATTCAGAATAGAGTTGTGCTTCTTTCAAAGAACCTGCAACAAATCCGTTAGACGCTTCTGTAAAGGATGTAATCCCATGAGACAACATTTCGTTCAACGACCAAATTAGCGATTCCCTCAAAATATTATCGGAGGTCAAGGGGATTTTATTACGGACCAGATCAATTGCCGTCTCCCATAGCACGCCTGTGGGCTCACCAGAGGCGTCTCGCTCAATCACACCTCCTCCCGAAGGCGCAATTGTTTCGGAATCGACTCCCGCCATTTTTAGCGCCAGCGAATTAACCCATGCACCATGCCCACTAGTATCATCGAGAAGAATGGGCACATCTGTAGAAATTTTATCGAGCAACTCCCGATGCGGATTAACACCTAATGCTAAAACATCCCACTGTCCGCCTGTGATCCACTCTGATTTAGTCGCCTTGGAGACACATGTTTGTAGTAATTCCAAAAAATTATCAACTGCCAATCCCTGAGGAATGACACATTTTGTGCGGTCAGCTCCCGAATAAACCAATCCTCCCCACAGGGCATGTACATGCTGATCGTGAAGTCCTGGTAAAACGACATTACCTTGAAGATCATATCGCTGCGTCTCGCTCGCCACCACTTTTCGCAGCCCGATTTCATCCCCAACATAAAGTAACTTGCCACCGGAAATGCCAATACTTGAAACCCAGGGTTTAGATGAATCTCCGGTGTAAATACTGCCATTGGTAAAAACAAATTCGGCATACTCGCTCGCATCAGAAGTATCCGGTCTGGAGCATCCTGTCGAAAGCAAACATCCAAGGAAGAGAATCACACCGAACCTACAGCTAACAAATGCAAAGATTGGATTCATATAAATTCTCTCCAGTAAAAAAGTGAATTTAACGTTCAAACACCAACTTACCTTCGAAGAAAGTCATCTCAACCTCGGTCTCGCTAACCATTTCAATCGGGATCTCAAAGATATTGTGATTGAGTACAATCAGATCAGCTGACTTGCCGACCTCTAATGAACCGGCAGAATGCTCACGCCTTATAGCAGCCGCACCACCTCGGGTATAAATATTGATAGCCTGCTCCAAAGTCACCGCCTCCTCAGCCCAAAGTTGATCATCGGAACCCCCTAGTGGATCTTTCCGAGTTACCATAGCCTCAATACCAATCCATGGGCTCATATTAAACGCCGCTGCCGGCCAGTCAGACCCCACTAGAATAGGCGCGCCGCTCTCTATCAAAGTTCGTGTTGGCCAATATTCACCGCCCCTCGGCAAACCCACCGCATCCACCACAGATTTAATAATCGGAGACATGTACCAAAGATATGGAGAAAAATCCGCGACCGCACTCAGTTGCCCAAATCTCGGTATGTCTTCTCGGGAAATATATCCAGCATGAGCCAATTCATGGCGAAGTCCACTGAGTCCATTAGCAGATCTTGCAGCTTCAATCGCATTTAAGGCTACTCTGACAGATCGATCCCCCGCAGTATGAATCTTAACCGTAAATCCTGCTCTATCGAGCGCAACCACATCAGAGATTAAGACATCTTCGCTCACGTGTAGCTCACCCAAAGTTAATTCAGCATCTGGAGATGCTTTGGTATAGGGCGCCAACATAGCTGCTGTCCGCGCTGCTGTGGGAACACCGTCTGTAAATATTTTTACATAACGAGTATCCACATGCTCAGATCCCATCGCATCACGCCGACCTATCAATTCTTCTACGTTTAGCGGTTCCTCTCTGTGTCCATAAGGGGTCTCGAGTGCCGCAGCGTAGTTCATGGTTAACCCGCCCTGCGCGTCTAACGACAAGAAGGCCTGAATCTTTTTGTCGGTCGCACTCGCACTCTTAACTCCAGTCAATCCAAAAGAATTGGCGACGCGAGTCACATGGACAGATGCTTCCAGGTATTGTTCAGCAGTCCAGTCTGGTACCGTTTCGCTAGAAAAACCAAATGTTTCCAAAATCACGCCAGTAGGTTCACCTGATTCTGGATGCTTAAGGATCTTCACACCAGGAGGATTTGGCGTATTGCGATCGACTCCAATCAGTTCCAAAGCTTTAGAATTAAACCATGCGTTGTGATACGCATCATCTCGGAGAAAGACGGCTATATCTCCTGTAAATTCATCAAGCCATGCTTTAGGATTTTCCATCGGATTTTGAACAAAAAAATCGCTGCCCCATTGACCACCTTTAATCCAAACTGCTTCAGGATCAGCTGCCACACATGCTTCTATAGCGGAGCGTATCTCGGCTGGGCCTGATGAAAATGCGAATTTACATTCGTAAAGTTCCTTAGTGGCCCCTTCCAAGGTATGAACATGTGCGTCAATAATTCCAGGCATCGCCATTTGTCCTAAAAGGTCTCCGACTTGGGTTGAATCACCTTCAAAACCAGCCACCTCCTCTGAAGAACCCACAGACAGTAAAAGACCGTCTTTTATCGCAAGTGCTTCCGCCCAGGGTTGATCGGAATTTCCAGTATAAATTTTCCCATTGGTCAAGATCATGTCTGCCATCTCTCCTACTGGTAAAGGAGCTTGCTTTTTTTGACAACCCCACACCGCAACAGGAACTAGGATGGCTACAACAATTCGCGCAAGAAGATTATTGATCATGATTCGTTCTCCAATAAAAAAGGCTCCACGCGTTAACGCGGAGCCTTTTGATCAATACAAGTTCGTAAGTGTATTTACTACTGCCCTATAAAATAACTAAACGTCACTCCATAAGTCCTTGGCATACCCATAGAGCGGCCAAAGGGACCATTTCCGGCCCAGAATGCCGACGGATAGTAGTCTTCATCCGCCAAATTTCTCACCCAGAGCATAGTCCGCCAGTTACCACCAGCATCCCCTATAGATATCCTCGCATTCGCCACCGTGTAATCTTCTGTTGCATTCTCAGGCAGCACACCACCGGTGGTTTCATCGGTATAGCTGATATCTGCAGCAACTTCCATCATCATCCCATTTGCCAAAGACCACTCATAGCTGGCCAAAGCGGTATATGACAGTTCAGGCGCCTGAGGCAATTCCGAACCCGAGGCATCAACATACTGCAGTGGCTCGAGCCAGACACTGGCCGGATCGGTAGCCCGCCACTTATCCACTTCTGTATCCAGCCACGCTACATTCAGAGCAAGCCTAAATCCATCATTGACTAACCAATCAAGATCAAGCTCAGCACCCTTCACCGTAGACTCATCTATATTGCTTAAACCAGAAATAGGTCCAACAAGAGTAATCGCGAAATCTGCCTCTTGCTTATCCTCGTAGTCGTAATGAAATATCGATGCATTTAATTGCATGGAACCATCTAGCAGGGTGGCCTTCGTACCAATCTCAAAAGAGGTCAACACTTCTTCCTTATAGGGAATAAGCTGCGTTGTCGAGTTAGAGTTGGCTCCATTGAAGCCACCAGACTTAAATCCTTGAGAAATCGTGCCGTAAAATAGCAAGTCGTCCGAAGGCATGTAATCAAGTCCGATCTTACCCATGAAGCGACTCGTATCGATCGTGTCTGTATAGACCGCATAACCATCGTTTGCATTGGGTGTTCCCAAAAGACCAAGAATAAAAGTCGGGGATGTTGGGATATCATCAATCGTTCCGCAATGACCTGGCCCCACCGTCGTTCCGAATAGAGTGTTTAAGAAAGTCCCTAAAGTATTGTCGTCTGCGACGAAGGTACAACCAGACCATTCACGCTCCTCTTTGGTATAACGTCCACCCAGTGTCAACCGAAACTGCTCCGCAAATTGCCACTCGACATGGCCAAAGATTGCTTGCGACTCAGTTTCTTGCTGGTACTTGGTATCGAGTGTCAAGATGCCTGTACCATTTAAGTTAAATGGGGCCACTCCAAATACCACTGAACCTTCACCGTATATAGAGTCTGACATGAAGTAGTGGTAATACTCGTCTACTTCATCGGACGAAAAGTACGCCCCAACAAGCCAATCCACTGATTCAGTCGCTCCACTCAATCGAAATTCTTGGGAAAAAACGTCTAAATCAGTGGTATTTATATTACTAGAATCGTTGTAGAAGCCACCGTCCCAGTCATTGGCTTCTTCTCTTTCGAAACCGCTGTATGCTGTTATCGATGTGAAATTCATATCACCGATCGCCCAATCTATCCTAGCTGATACTCCAACAAGCTCGTTATCCCGTTGCGGCCTCAAATCCCAAGTCTTTCCAGTGATCGGACTAGTGTAACTGTTGGTCCAGCCTGCTTTTTCATTGTCATCAGTTGAATACCAGGGAGGTGTCTCTCCGGACGCTAGATAAGATTCGATACCCTTATAGGGATAAAAAAACTCTTCGGGCTTCCCTATTAGTCGCCCGTCATAGGCAGTGGATGCCTTATTTTCAGACTTATCCTTCACATACTGGGCTCTAAGAAGCATAGAAGCACCTTCACCTAACTGAATATCAAGTGAACCTTTTACTGCGGTCACATCCTTCTCACCCAGCTCATCATCATCAGTCAAACTTTTTTGCCAACCTTCTGAGGACTGAATTGTCTTAAAGGCAAGACGACCCTTAACCGCATCACCTATCGGTCCACTCACAAAGCCTTCAAGATCTAGTGTCTTATAGCGACCATAGCCTGCGATTATCCCAGCTTCATAGCTATCGGTAGGAGCGTTGCTGATAAAGTTAATCTGTCCACCGGTCGTATTTCGACCGTATAAATCTCCCTGAGGCCCCTTCAACACCTCGACTCGGGCAGCATCAAAAACCAGACCACGAGTCATCACCGCATAAGGCAACGCAACTTCATCAAAGTAGATTCCCACTGTAGAAGAAGCTCCTGCAGAGTAATCCTGAAAACCTACCCCTCGAATGGTATAGACAGGCACCCCCGTCGAGGCAGCTTCATTAACAGTCAATCCGGGCGTGTTGAGGCCCATGTCTTCCGCTGATGCCACGCCCATATCCCGAATTTCATCACCGGTCCATGTGGTCATCGAAATGCCGATATCATTTTCGCTCTGAACGCGTTTCTGTGCCGTAACGACAACTTCTTCTAACTGAGCCGCCTGCAGGCCCACCGTAAATATACCGGCACTAAGCAGAGCCAAAACGCTCCTTAACTCAATGCCACGTGCCACTTTGAATAGATACTTATTCATGACTCCCCCCAAGAATTCTCTTATTTTTTTGCGTCATACGTATACACACCCATAGTACTCTTGCAGATCAAATTAACAATTGACATTTTAGGCCAATTAGTTGACTTAAACCAATAATTATCATTTCTTTAAAATGCGGATTTGGTGGCCTTTTTTGTCAAAGTATATATTTACGCAGCCAAAAATCACTTCGTTTATACTGTAAGTTCAAAAAATTCATTCACGGGAATTCCCGAATGCCTGCTTTATCAGCCGCCGAAACCCTTATTGCTTTAGATGAGAAAAGAATGTCTTGCAAGGAGTTGATGTCCGAGACGCTCTCCCAAATACATAGAATCAACTCTTCCGTAAATGCTATCTGTACGCTGATTAATAAGGAAGAAGCGCTGCGATTAGCAGACCAAGCCGATGTCGAGCGAGCACAAAGAAAAAATGACCTAGGACCACTGCATGGCCTTCCCATCGCTGTCAAAGACTCCGCTGCCACTAAAGGCATTCGCACCACGTTAGGCTCACCTATTTTTGCCGATCACATACCTCAGCATGACGGACTAGTTGTTGAGCGGATAAAATCTTCTGGTGCCATCATAATAGGAAAAACAAATATCCCAGAGTTTGCAACGGGCTGTAACACCTTCAATCCTATTTTTGGGGCTACCCGAAATCCATGGGACCTAACCAAGACCGTTGGAGGAAGCAGTGGCGGTGCCGCTGCTGCATTATCTACAGAGATGCTATGCATTGCAGATGGCAGCGACATGGGTGGATCATTGCGTAATCCCGCCGCCTTTTGTGGAGTCGTCGGCTTCAGACCTTCCATCGGTCGAATCCCGCTCTGGCCAACAGAGATGGCCTGGCACGCGCGACTCGCTACCGAAGGACCCATGGCTCGAAACGTAACTGACTGCGCTCTGCTACTATCGGCTCTAGTCGGCTTTGACCCTAGAGATCCGCTTGCAATCCAAAGTAATCCTGAAATCTTTCGCAAACCTTTAGAACGAGACTTTAGTAACTTGAAGGTTGGCTGGACACCAGATCTTGGTATGCTGCCGATGGAGAATGAAATTGTTAGCGTGTGCGAAGCCACTCTGCCAATTTGGGAAGAATGTAATTTAAAGGTTGTCGCCCGCGCACCCGATCTATCTGAGGCTATGAATGCATTCAAAGTGCTACGGGCAAGCTACTTCGCCCAGTTTGGAGGCGCTCTGCTAGAAAAGCACCGTGATCAAATGAAAGAAACCGTCATTGAAAATATCGAAGCTGGCCTCTCTCTGACCTCTAAAGACGTAGCGCAAGCCGACGCCGCACGCACTGAAATGTATGCGGCACTAATCGAATTTTTTAAAGAGCATGAGTTTTTGATTCTCCCAAGCACTCAGGTATCACCATTTAACGTAGAGCAAGAATGGGTCCATGAAATAAACGGACAAAAACTTAACAGCTACCTAGACTGGATGTCGATCTGTTGCATCATCAGTTTATTTGGATTACCCGCGTTGTCATTACCGTGTGGGTTTACCTCAAAAGGACTGCCGGTCGGATTACAGATCGTGGGCAAGCCTCAAGGCGATCTGGATGTTCTTCGAGTTGCTTATACCATGGAGCGCGCGCTAAAAATTGACACTAGGCCTCCTATTCTTTAGGTAACTAAGGGATTTGAGTGGACAACTTTTTCCTAACCCCTAAAAGATTCTTGGATACGTTTCCTATAATTTTGCGGCGTATCGCCAGTCTGAGTGCGAAAGGCTCTACTAAAAGCACTAAGTTCGGAGAATCCTAGCTGAAATGCGATCTCTGACAAGCTCAGAGAAGTACTAGACAAATAGTATCTAGCACGCCTTTCCCGAGTCAGCTTTTTTAATTCCTGAAATGTCACGCCTTCATCCAACAACCTGCGCCTTAAGGTTCGTGGTGATATGGCAAGGTTAGTAGCAACATTGCCCATCGTTAATCCACCTTCAGTACCAAGACGCATTAGTTCTCGAGACACCAGGTCTGTGAACCCTTGAGAATCTGGCGACACGGCAAAAAATGTTTCTAGCGCACCAGTGAGGATATTAAACAGCAAATTGTTACTCGTAATAAATGGTTCCTGAAGATATTCCTTTCGGAAAAATAATCGATTGTCGGACATACCAAAATCTACCGATGCACCAAAATGTTTTTCCAGTTCTCCCTTATTCTGCTGATTAACATGACGGAACCAAACGCCCGTAACAGGAACATCTTTTCGAGAAGCTGTCTTTAAAATCTGCACGAAAAATGCCAGTAAATATTCATTCAGCTGATCCAGATTTTGACCAGCATCGCCAATGAGTCCTGCGTCAAAATGAACCGGATCCGTGTCACTGACAAACCGCGTTTCGATCGCCGTTTCAGCATACTTGTCATAGCGAAGGAGGCACCTGATACCTTCTTCAACGGAGGGCGCAGCGAGCATGGCAAGGATAAGTATCGGTGCTGATTCATAATGATAATTTTGAGCTGTATGCAATCCAACGCACGAATTGTCAGTTGCAACGGCGGCTGCTTCAAAAAGATCCGCGATCTGCTGCAGAGGAACCTGCGGTGTGTTCTCTTCCCCTTCCTGAAAATTAATACCACATTTATCGAGCACGGGTTGGGGGTCGACTCCATTGTCTAGTAAATAGTTTCTGATGTAGACAATAAACCTAGGTGAGAGGGTGGGCTCTAAAATCATGACACCTCACAGGACGGCATTCTTGATAGGACTGTTATCCGGAGGATACGCGAGTCGCTCTGCCTCGAGTCGCTTGTTCCAAACATTACGATAGTGGGCCAGCGCCCGATCAGATGCCAAACCCCTAGGCTGAAATCGTCCATACTGGGTAAGATATTTTTGCTGTTCTTCAATAAATATCTTGTCCTCCATAAAACCGGCCACTAAGCTTTCTTTCAACGAAGCCGAGATATCTTCTATATTTGAATCATAATTGTGGAGATAATCCCAAAAAAAGTGCGTTGTACTTCGTGTTTCGGGTGTCATGAACTGGCAGTTAGCATATTTAATCACCCCTTCCCTGTCTCCTTCTGGATCCCATCCCACCGGGCCAAATGAGGTCTCCATAAACATCACTCCGGGTATCCGAATGGTTACATCGTTTATGCGATCAACCGGATCAGGGCCATTCGGAAACACTTTTTTGTGAAACGGTGCGGGAGCGCTCCTTAAATGCCATCGCTCCATTCGGAAACCATCTTCTAGCTTATATACCGTCTCTTTTGATTCGCTTGCATAATCTTCTGATCCACCCAACGTATTGGTATGAACAAAAGCCAGATGGGAAAAATCGGCCAGATTGTCAACTATCAACATCCAGTTCGCATCATAGTGCAGATAGGAACGTTCCGTATGTCCTTTCCAGTCTGGGTCAGATAAATAGGGGAAATCAAGAATCTTCTGTTGATCTGCAAGATCCGGATCGCCCATCCAGATCCACAGCAATCCCCCTCGCTCTTCAATGGGATAACTATGGACTCGATGAACATCACTGATCTTATCTTGGCCAGGGATCTCGACACAAATTCCATTGTGATCGAACTTCATGCCGTGATACATGCAACGTAAGCAATCACCCTCTATTCGACCAAGCGCCAGCGGCGCACCTCGATGACAGCAACGATCTTCTAAGGCGACATACCGACCACTTTCCCCTTTAAAAATCACCACCGGCTTCTCGAGAAGCACACGTTTAAATTTATCTCCTTCTTTTATGTCACTCGCCCAAGCGGCAACATACCAACAATTCTCAACAAACGGATCTTCGGACATGCTCATGCGGACACTCTACCGTTATTTGCTCTCATATGAGAGAATATTATCGTCCCAGAGACAAATAACTTCAACTAAAATAATATTTTGACACACCCATTTGCTTAGAAGCTTTTAAAAGACGTCGATGACGATTAGCGATAAAAAATTTGAACTTGAAAATTACCTTCCCTACCAATTGGTAAAATTGGCCAAGAAGGTTGCAGACGCAGGAAATACCGAGTTTGCTGCGCCCTTTAATGTAAGCCTAGCTGAATGGCGCATATTGGCCACCATTGGACAGGCTGGGACAATATCATCGCGCGGCCTCCCTGATCGCACATTTATGGATAAGTCGAAAGTATCGAGAGCTCTAATTAAGCTCGAAGCAAAAAAACTTATTGCTCGCGAGCCAAATAACGAAGACAACAGAAGCGTTCTGTTGAAATTCACCCCTCGTGGAATCGAACTTTATAACATGTTGATTAAACTAGCTCAGGACTGGGAAGCTGACCTTCTTTCCATATTCGACGAACAAGAACAAGCGACCTTCATAGAGAGTCTGGCAAAGCTTGACGACAAAATACGTACGTCAGATTCACAGTAACCCCAAACATCAAGCCCCGAAAAAAACTGAAGTAACTGCCGCTTTCGCACTCGCCTCTAGAATGGAGGCCAATTTATATACCACAACAACCAACCTTGCCCGCCCAAATATCCTCGTTAACAGCTTATTGGGTCAAATGCCCAAATTAAGTGAGAGACGAGACAAGGTCTGATTGAGGATCATAGTAGATTCTATGTTCTCCACCTGTTTCACATTAGCCAGTTTATCTTTAAGGAAAGATTCAAAGGCTTGCAAGTCTGCCACAACCACTCTCAGTGAATAGTCATGCACGCCAGCCAACACACAACACTCTAATACTTCAGTAAATTCAGCTATCGCGGCTTCAAATTCGGCGGCATTACCTGAGGTGTTTTTGTTCAGTTTAACAAACACAAATGCTGAAATGTTCATGCCCAGCATATGCTGATTTAACTTGACGCTATACTGTTCAATTAAACCGCTGCGTTCTAATTTACGCAGTCGTCGCAGGCAAGGTGTCTGGGAAAGATTTACCTGAGCGGAAAGTTCCGCGTTGCTAATTCGTGAATTGATCTGCAGAGCATTAAGTATTTTTATATCAGTCGAATCCAAGTTATTAGTTATTTTGAGCATAATTAGCTACTATTTTATTTTTTAGTAGTTAAATCTTACACTATAAATAAAAAAAGTGGTTTTATTTGACCGATTATACTTTGGTAGTTTTGATAGTATTTGCACCACAATCCCTCAAAGGCAGCATTGTTATGACAGCGAAGGTGCAGGCATTAGATGACTGGATTCGTAGTGATTTTAGAGCCATGAACACTGCTTTGGAGCATGAATATTCACGTACTAGCGAGCGCGAATCGACCATCGGTATTGGAGATAATATTAAAAGCGAACTAGTGGCGGAAGGCACCTCGTTGATTGCTGATTTATTGCTTGAAGGCAACACCGACCAGGGATTTGATAGCGGTTTTGAGCTACTTGGAAACGTGGGGTTCTATATGGCCGCCTGCAGGCGTCATGAAATTACCGAACCCTCCAGAGAAAAAAGATCACCATTGCATGAGGCGTCGGCTCTGGCAATGCAGTTAGGCGCATCCCTGGGGGTAATACCCCGTTTCGCTTCCTGTCATTTGGAAACCCATAATCGCGCGATCAATGGCTTGTATAAAACATTTACTGATCTGGAGGATGAAAGGACCTTTATCGACTTCAACACTAGAGGCGTCTTTGCCTTTATTAGAGCATCTGAAGCATTGCGTCAGATTCTTCCTTTAGGTATTTCTCACCCGTTAGCGTGGGATCTATTGCAGACTACTAAGACAGCCTTGCAGGAGGTTTATGAAAGTAATCAGCAACTTTTTGATAGACTAGATATCGATCAATTTTTCTACTCCGTCAGACCCTACTATCGACCTCATCGGGTAGGTTTACATGAATATCGCGGCGCTAATGCCGGGGATTTTGCTGGCATTAATGTGATCGATCTGTTGCTCGGGCTGTGTCGACCGGAGGATCCTTATTATTCTCAGTTACTCGTAGATAAGTTCCTGTTTATGCGCCCCGAGGATCAGTTGGTGCTGCGCGATACCATGCGCTGCAAAAGTTTGATGGATAGTTTTCTCGAGGCATCAAAAGATGTCACTCGCGGACCTTGGTTTGAACGCCATTTGGCCCTATTTCTCGAGGTCTGCGAGGCTCATGGGAAAACGGCACTGCAACATCATGAGCAGTTGGTCGCCAAATTTATTGAGCGCCCAGCAGCAGCAGCAGCGCTTACCGATAGTCATGGTTTAACGGCCAGTGGGCCACCATTACCTGCGCTACTAAAAGGCTTGCGCAAACTCTGTGATATGCGCTGTGCAGCTGATGTCGGGGGCGATTTCAATACCCGCCATGAAGATATAAAAATGCTAAGGGCTTGCTTATGAATAACTTCAGTGATCAGTCTATTTATAGTCAAGACATCTACATACCTAACTATTCCCCGAACCTACAATTTCGCAATGTCTTTTAAGAAGACCAAAATACAGGAAAGTTATCATCGTCCGCAGGATAATTGCCCGCCAAAATACTAACGTCATTCTCCCCTACAATCGGATCGGCACCAGGCTTAGGCTGCCAAACTGCATTATTACCAAGCCAACGAGTAGAGAGCGCGACTCGTCGACGGTTCTTGGAAGCATTGCCCGGCGCCCCATGCAAGATCCAGGCAGAGAAAACAATTGCATCGCCCGCAGCCACATCAAAACCGATAATCTCGAATGCCTCTCTATCCGCTTCAATATCGGGAACGGGCTCACCTTTGGCCTCTAGTGCCCACGAATTCGGATGAGATCTCCGATCATTAAAAAGCTCTGGTTTATAGTACTTCCCATCTCTATGAGATCCTCTTACAAACTCCATTGCACTGTCTTGCACCGTCGCATCGGTGAGCGCGACCCAGACTGAGCACACTTGAGTGCCCATAAAAGGCCAGTATGGTATGTCTTGATGCCAAGGGGTCTGCGCCACTGTCATTGGTTCTTTTATCAGAAGATGATCAAAATAAAAACGTGCAGAGGAAGAACACATCGCTTGACCTGCAATAGCTCCACATGGTCCTTCTTTGAGGAAACGCGCAATCACCGAATTATCTTTCCACATGTAGCGCCTGGTAAACATTCGGTTTGCTTGCGCACCTGGGTTGCCATCATTGATCCATTCGCCATGGGTGGACATCGCTTTTTCAGACATCTCAAGTAATTCGTCGATCCAGTCTTTATCGACGGCGCCAGGGACATGAATAACCCCGTCCGACTCGAAACGCTCCACTTGCTTGTTAGTTAGTTTCATTGCACCGCACTAAAATGCTCCTTTGAAACGATTCACAAACTCCGAAGACACCTGACCCATCAAACCTTTATCCGCTTCAAGTTCAGATCTAATATACTCGACAGACTCTCTCCCAACTTTTTGATAAATATTCGCGGCTAATTTCTCTGCAGCTCTACCTGGCCACTCCACTGGTAAGATTTCATCCGGCAAACGAATATCTTGCAGAATAGCGCGACGCAAATCGTGGATCAACAATACTCTAACTACAAATGCGTCTGCCATAGAAAACGTGATACCACCGTCCAAAAGCGAGTTTATTTCATCGAATCTTCTTAAAAAAACCTTGTAACGATCTGCGACATCTTCGAGATGCCAGTGTTCTGCTACGATTGAACTCAATAAATTCTTTGACGTCCCTTCAAATGTAGACGCTTCCATTGGAATAACTTGATCCTTAACTCCAAATTCTTCTAGCGTTTGCATAACACTGATGCCACCGCTTTCTGGCTTTGCAAACACACCTGGCGAAATCGAACGAAATCCCTGCCATTGCAAGCTTCGCCGAACTTTTTCTCTAATTACTGGTTCTTCAATGTCTCGAACTAACAAGAGTTGCCAACGACCATTCCAGGGATTTTTAGGCTCGCCGTAAATCCGACTAGCCGCGCGTTGATATTCATTCTCCCCATACGCCGTGAACCTATAGTAGCTCCGCCTCCCTACTCTCTCTGCGCAAAGCCAATCTTCTTTGACCAAGCGAAATACTGAAGTGCGAACCAACCGGTCATTGATTCCCATCAATGACATCGCTTTTACCAGACTACCAAGCCATATCACGCCTCCATGGCAAGAAATCACATCCCCGAAAACTGTGATAATCAGCGACGTGCTGCGCATTGGTTTACGCGAGGTAAAACCAGTCACTAGTTTTTCTACCGTGGTTTTAGGTGACGCCATCGATTTACAACTCAACTCAAATGATACATTTAGTTTGGTTATTCGCTATTTTGTGTAATATATAATAGCTCAGGCCAAGACCCTATAACTAATAAGAATGGAACTTTCATGAAAAAGAACCCTAGTCTAGAACCCTTACACGCTATCGAAACGGCTAGCATCGATGAATTGAGACAACTCCAATTCGACAGACTTAAAAGCTCGCTCAATCACGCATACACAAATTCATCCGCCTATAAGCAGAAATTTGAAGCGCATGGTGTTCATCCAGATGATCTTACTTGCCTAGAAGATATCGCCAAATTTCCTTTCACCACCAAAGCAGATCTCAGAGAAAACTACCCATTTAATTTTTTTGCAGTACCTATGGAACAAGTGATTCGGGTTCACGCCTCCAGCGGAACTACCGGCAAGCCAACTGTAGTGGGCTATACAAAGAAAGACATCGAGAACTGGTCAGCATTAGTGGCACGTTCGATTAGAGCCGCAGGCGGAAACGCCAATGATCTTGTTCATGTTTCCTATGGCTACGGTCTTTTTACAGGCGGGCTTGGAGCGCACTATGGAGGTGAGCATCTCGGCTGTACCGTTATTCCGATGTCTGGAGGACAAACGGAGAAACAGGTCCAGCTCATACAAGATTTCGATCCCGACATCATCATGGTAACACCCTCCTACATGCTGAATTTAGCCGACGAGATGGAACGCCAAGGTGTTGACCCTCACAAGCTCGCACTTCGTGCAGGCATCTTTGGCGCTGAACCATGGACTCATGCGATGCGCGAGGAATTAGAACAACGTTTAGACATCGATGCCGTCGATATCTATGGCCTATCCGAAGTGATGGGACCAGGAGTTGCGCAGGAGTGTGTCAGTACAAAAGATGGACCCACGATATGGGAAGATCATTTTTACCCAGAAATTGTTAACCCTGATACCGGAGAAATTTGTGCTGATGGAGAAGAAGGTGAGTTAGTATTTACTAGCCTTTTAAAGGAAGCGATGCCAGTTATTCGTTATCGGACAAGAGATTTAACCAAATTACTTCCTGGTAGCGCGAGGGTAATGCGACGCATGGAAAAAATCACCGGTCGCTGTGATGACATGATGATAATTAGAGGCGTCAATGTCTTTCCATCGCAGATTGAAGAACATCTATTGGCAACCCAAGGTTTATCACCACACTACTTCATAGAACTTCGCAAAGAAGGACACCTAGACGCAATCGAAATTCATGTTGAACTTGCCAATACCGCTGAGGGAATTAGTTCCGAAGACATTTCGAAATCGCTAAATGAGAGAATCAAATCATATGTTGGCATATCTGCGGATATCAACGTCCACCCTCCCGGCGAGGTGCCTCGCTCAGAGGGCAAAGCCACGCGAATTATTGATAATCGAAACTAACAATTCAGATATTTCATATCTTTTTTAGAGATTTTTGTAACATATAATGATTTTTATATACTTTTAATGATTTTTAGACGAATTTAATGCAATATGGTGTCGAAAAATCCTGAATTAATGGCTCTGAGCCAATGAAAACGGCATTACTCGTAACGGATTTCTCTACATTTAGATACTTTTAGCAGAATATAAAGTATTTTATATATTTTTATCGGATTTTTGGAGAAGTTACAGAGCTTTTAAGTATTGCTACATCCGTAATCGATATTTCGCATGATTTGCTGGAAAAGCAGCTCATCCATTTCCGGATATTGCTCTAGCATTTCTTTGCCAAGTCCAAAGGTCACGTGCAATCCTTCGATCGGCGCGTTAATACTCATCGCCAGAGATTTCAATTCACCGATTGATTTATCCGGGTGTAAAGGCGCCAGCATGTCGACCATCATATCCACAAATCGCCTATAAGTTTTATCTCTCAAGTCAGCCGCAAAGTTATTTTGCACAGACATGCCCCACAATTGATAGAAAAAAGCGCGCACTTCAGGCTTTTTTGCGTCAGCTATTAGGTAGCGCACAAAAGCTTCTATTCGTTTTCTTGGCGCGTTAGGAAACAGTTTTGCCTTCCTCTCAAATTCTTCGTCGTAACCTCGGATTACGTCTTCAATGACAGCTTTCAACAAATCATTCTTGGTAGAAAAATAGTAATGGAGATTCCCAATACTAATACCAAGCTCCCGCGCCACTCTGCGGGTGGAGAGATCTGCCAAACCATCATTGACAAGGATTTTTTTCGTAGTTTGAATAATTTCATCAACCCGTGCGGCACCTCGCTCTCGCACTCCCGTGCCGGCTCGAGTCTTTGTAGCTTCTGTTTTCATTAAGGCACTCATAACCGATATGCTCAATCTTTAGTAAGACTTTTCTCGCCTGCAACTGGATTTAATAGAGCAAGTGAACTAGGATTATATATCAATACTTTAAGGAATAATGGAAAAATGCTAACAATCAGATCGCTCAACAAAATATCAATGCAATCAATTATATCTTGGTTGGTTGCACTATTCATCCTAGCACTTACGATTTCCTGCACTAAAGATATTGAGTCACAAGAAAAACAAGACAATGGTGTCGCGCTGGAGGAATTTCAGAAAGCTATCCGCGCGAAATACGACATGAAAGAGCAGGCATTCCGTGACAACGATCCTGAACCCATACTCACCAGATTCTACTCCGAGGATGTTATTTCAACCGATCCGGAGGGTCATACTCATATTGGTCGTGAGGCATTGCAACCAATCTATGAAGAAGTCATCGCCTCCCTGGTCAGGATCGAATCATTCAATACTTTTGTTAATGGAGACGCTGGATGGGATTGGGTTAACTTTTACGTGACCTTTCCTCCGGAGATCGATGCAGAACCGTTCACATTCAAGATGTTGTTTCTTTGGGAACGCATTGACGGCGAGTGGTGGTCTCATGGCGAGATGTATGTGCTCGGTGAGTTCGACCTTTCTACCGATGAAAACCTCAATTAAACTCGAAATATAAGTCAGAACAGGAATTAATTATGAGCGACCGCAACGATCATAAAGATAAAAAGCAATCAAGTTCACTCGCGTCTTCCAAGATCACAAGACGCGACTTTGTCGGCGGATCACTTGTCGGCAGCGGAGCCGCTCTGCTCACAGCAAAAGCACCGGGGTTAGTGTCGAAAGCTGAAGCGACTTCAATTAACGGTCCGTCCGGCGAATTCCCGCAAACTATAAACGCTCCACTGACAGGCCTCACGAAGGCATGGACCGGACCCGGAGGGGTTGGTGACTACAAAAATTCTAACGGGAACACGCATTTAGAAGCAAACGCAGGCCATGCTTTTAGAAATAGTGATTTCAAAAAACAAGTCCAAAATGCGACTGTGCTGGATGAAGAGTATGATTTAGTGATAGTAGGTGCTGGTTTTGCCGGCTGTGGAGCAGCGTATTACTACCTAAAGGACCACCCCAATGCAAAAGTCTTAATTTGCGATAACCATGAAGTTTTCGGTGGTGAGGCTAGACATAACGAATTTGAAGTTGATGGTTACAAGCTGTGGGCACCTCAAGGATCAACGGGAGCGGCCTGGCCACTCGAGAAAGCCAAGAACATCGGCATGTATGGTCCTATTTGGGAAGAGCTAGGCCTGCCAATGGACTTTGAATGGCAAAACCCCAAAAATTCAAAACTCAAAATTCCTGTTGATAACTACTCTCCAATGCATATCCAGTGGGAAGCACAAGATCTTGGGTGGTTCCATGAAGGTCACGAGATGGCCATTAATCCCTGGAAGAATCGCTTCAAAAATGTCCCTATTGACGAAAAAACAAAGCAGGACTTCCTATGGATGGAGGTTTATCGACAACCACCGGAACGAGAGGATTGGGCCGAGTGGCTGGATTCCATGACATATAAGGAATTTCTGATAAACGAAATGGGTATCGATAACCCCGATATCGATGAATATCTCAACCCGTTTGCGGCAGCGATGGGGACAGGACTGGGCACAGACGTCATATCGGCCTATCAGGCATTTAATTTTATCCAACCAGGCGTCAATCAATTCGGGCGCGCGTTTGGACGCATGGGCCTGGGTGGAGACCCAATTGTCGGGATTGGCGACCCAACTGACTATGTTTATCTAGCCAGCTTCCCTGGTGGAAATACAGGAATACTCAGACACATCGTACAGAGATTGATTCCAGATATATTTGGCAATACTCAATCAATCAATGACGTACTTTCGAATCCAATTAATTGGAGCGCTATCGATCATTCCAGCCAATCCACCCGTATGCGATTGAAATCCCTGGTTGTGAATGTCCGACACGACGGAGACGCAAAAAGCGCTGAGCGCGTGTTGGTGACTTATCTTAAAAATGGACAAATGTTCCGTGTCACAGGCAAAAATGTGATTATGGCAGGACAACAGCACATGAATAAGCGAGTAGTATCTGACCTGCCATCGGATCACAAAAAAGCTATGGATTCGTTCTTTCATTCTCCAATGATGATGGTTAATGTCGCACTGACAAACTGGCAGTTTATGGAAAAACTGGGGGTTGCTTCAGTTAGATGGTTTGGAGATGACCTTGGTTGGTTTACCACCCTTCGCCGTCAAATGATACTGGACGGCAAGGAACCGATGCCGTTAGATCCAAGCAAACCCACAGTACTTACCATGTACAACTCTTTTTGTTTGCCAGGGCTCCCAGTAAAAGAACAATGTGTGGCAGCACGGATGAAGATGTTTTCAATGAGCTATGCAGAGATCGAGAAAAAGGTAATCGATCAATTCACAAAAATGTTTGGACCGGGCGGATTCGATGCTGAAAGGGATATCGCCGGTATCACAGTAAATCGACAAGGCCATGCCTATGTTGTCACACCACCAGGGTTTTTCTTCGGAAAAGATGGTAAGCCTTCGGCGAGTGATGTTATTCGAAAGAGGCATGGAAGAATTGGTTTTGCACACGCTGAACTAAAAGGTTATCAGATGTGGGAGGGAGCGGTACATGAAGGTGAACGTGCTGCACACGAAATCACCTGACCAATGAAACGTTTCATTTAGCGCCCCGGTGAGTCAATCACTCACACGGGACACTTCTTGGGAAGATTACGCTTTAGAAAGCCAAACCGTTTGCAGCGCGGAAAACTCATCGAGCCCCCATTCTCCAAATTCGACTCCAAAACCGCTCTGCTTGATACCACCAAATGGAGCATTAGGGTTGAGTCCCGCGTGGTCATTGACCCAAACCGTACCGCACTCCATCCTGGCAACTAATTCTGCAGCTTTCTCGGGATCCGAGGACCAGATGGAACCACCGAGACCACTTTCGCTATCATTCGCTCTCTCAAGCACTTCATCGAGATCGCTATATTTAATAATAGGCACGATCGGCCCAAAGGGCTCTTCGTCGACCAAACGACTGCCATTGGAAAGACCCGTCACTACAGTAGGCTCAAAGAAATAACCTGGGCGATCTATTTGGTTCCCACCCGTAAGGAAATTACCACCCTGATCTTTTGCGTCTTGCGCAAGACTCTTTACAATTTCTAGCTGAGCTAGATTTTGAATGGGTCCAAGTTGCGTCTCTTCATCTAATCCGTCTCCCACTACCACTTCACGAGCCTGTGCCGCAATAGCTTCAGCGACGTCATCATAGATTGATTCGTGCACATAAAGTCGTTTTAGCGCCGCACATGTTTGTCCATTATTATGAAAACAGGCAGCAAATAATTTTGGTGCCATAGCTTCTACATCGATATCGGGTAGTACTATACCCGCATCGTTACCACCCAGCTCCAAGGTGAGTCGCTTAAGATTGGTAGAGGCACTTTCCATAACCCGTCTACCCGTCCTGGAAGACCCGGTAAAGACCACCTTATCAATACCTGTATGGCTCGCTATTGCCGAGCCAACCTCTCCTGCTCCGAGGACTAAGTTAAGGACACCAGCTGGAAGTATCTCATTTACCAGTTCAGCAAACCGAGTCACCGCCACAGGTGTATACTCTGACGGCTTCAAGACTACAGTATTTCCTGCTCTTAAAGCTGGAATGACGTGCCAGATCGTAATCATGAGCGGCCAGTTCCATGGTGTAATCGATCCCACGACTCCCAATGGGCGCCTTCGAACCTCTATCTTCACATTATCATCTTCATGTGCAACTTCTACGGCTGGCTTGAGTGCTGCCGTGGCACCAATCCACGCCATGGCTCCACCCACTTCCATTCCTGAACCGACACCATTCAATCCACCCATTGGTTTGCCAGATTCCTGAGTCACCAACTGCATGAATTCGGGCATTCTCGCCTCGAGGGCTGGAATGAGCGCGCTAATCATCTCCACTCTCTTCTCATCCGCCATACCACTCCACTCGGGAAACGCTGCTCGAGCAGCTACTACGGCCGCGTCTACATCACTGGCTGTACCGAGCTGACACGAAGCAAATGCTTCACCCGAAGCTGGATTAACTACATCGAAGGAATCTGTCGCAGAGATTTTTTCTCCGCCAATAATCATATCGCACTGAAGCATTGAATTTGTCCTCTCTAAAGATAAGAAAAGCCACTAAACTACGGTGGCTCTTCATTAATTATAGCATCCGATAAACTATCGGATCTAAGTTTTGCGATTAAAAATGGTAACCAGCTGTCACACCATAGGTACGCGGTGGTGCATAGTTACCCGTCGCGCCGAGGATACCCAGATCCAATCGGTACTTTGCATAATGCTCATCAGTCAAGTTTCTGACCCAAGCAGTAAGTCGCAACCCTGTCTCACCCGCCATCCAGCTAAGCCGCGCATTATGGACGCTGTATTCAGGCTGCAGAGCACCAGCGGCATTACTAATCTCCACATATTGCTCGGCATAGAACGCTCCGTCCAACTGAAGTGCGACGTTACCGCCTAACATATCAGTGTTGTAGCGCACAATGTAATTGGCTGCAAACTCTGGCGCGTTGGGCAGCTCTACATCATCGAGCTCTTTAATCGGCCAAACGACCTGAAAACCAACCGGCGTGGTCTGCTGCTGAGGCGTTTTAACACCATCGATACTCGATTCCTGGAATGTCGCTCCGAGTGAAATATCCCAGTGCTCATTGGGCATCATCACTAATTCAAGCTCCAGCCCCTGAGTATCTCCATCGGCGTTGGTCACACTAGGCGTGCCGTCTAAAAACGTAAAGGCTTGATAACCCTCATAGTCATAGTAGAACGCCGCCGCATTGAACCGCGCCCTGCCACCAGCCAAATCCATCTTCAAACCTACCTCATACGACTTCAGAATTTCTTCATCATGCCGAAAACTGTCAAGGGTCGCGCTTGCCGAAGGAGCCCAATTTCCTCCCTTGATACCTCTGTTATAGGACGCATACAGCAACGTGTCATCAGACAAATTCATATCCAGTTGGACACGACCCGCCCAGTCTCCATAATCGATCTCATAGACATCACTTCCCGCCGCATTTGCATCCCTTTGCAAATCAAATAGAGCAGGGACATAGACCCCTGTATCTGGGTCAGAAAAGTTGCTGACGTAATCCATTTCCTTGTCATCCTGAGACCACCGCAAACCGAGAATAAAGGTCAGCCGCTCAGAGATATCCCATTCTCCCTGACCGAAGACAGACCAGTTTTCTGACTCCAGGACGTAGTCCTGTGCAACACCCGGCTGAGTTAAATCATCTGGGTTAAAACCGAGACTAGCGGCAACTCCGGCTATCGGCGCTCCACGAGTTAGGACATCCGCGTCCAGCTCCATATCAAGCAAATAAGCTCCGGCTACCCATCTAAAGCTGTCGGACTCCCCTGAAATTCGAAGTTCCTGGGAGAATTGCTTAAAATCAGCTACGGTAGTGAATTCGATAATCGGCACCGGCAACCCATCACCATCCTCTGTATAGAACTTGTCAAGCTGAAAATAGTTCGTGATAGAAGTCAGATTCATACCGTTCGCTAAATCCCAATCCAACTTAATGCTGACACTGTCAGTGTCACGGTCCATATAGCCTGGATAATCGGAATAATGCTCCATCGGGTTAGGATGATCCCCGGACCAGATAGTTCTTCCTGCCCCATCGACGGGAGCGAAGCAATCAAGTTGACTTTCACAGAAAAAGACAGCTGAGGTAAAGTCCTCAAGGCTTAAACCCACCGCGTCTTCAGCTGGAGCACCTCCCAAAATGACATTACTCACAAAATCTTGAAACTCTGGAGGTATATAAGCCTGAGAAGCATCGCCGTAAGGGAGAAACGCATAGGCGCCGGTCGGCACATTGTCATCCGTGGTGTGCTTGTACTCGAGCGTTAGCAAAACATCATCGCTAAGATCAAACTGGAACTCTGCTCTGACAGCACGACCATCCTCGCCGCCCAGATCTACACCGCTGGGGGGAAGTGGATTCCCTTCGGGGAAGGGTCTGGACTTCATATAGCCATCCATCTCAGCAGTTCGTCCGGCAAATCGATAACGCGCATTTTCGGAAAACGCACCGCCTACCGCAAACTCTAGACTCTTTCGACTGTAGTCTCCAATAGTCCCTTGAATATATCCGTTAGTTTCATCGGAATCGGCACCATTGGTCATGTAATGAATAACGCCGCCGGTCGCATTACGACCGAATAATGTTCCCTGCGGACCCCTCAATACTTCTACCCGCTCTATGTCAAACAACTGACCACTTAGACCATTCATTGTCGCAAGATAAGCATCGTCTACATACACCGCGACGGGCGCTTCGTTATTGTCGGTAAAGTTGTTCTGAGACACTCCTCGGATATTGAAAACGACCTGTGCAGGAGTAAAACTGAGAACTTGAAGACCCGGTATCTGCTCGGTAATTTGAATCGTATTATCAAAGCCCAATTGCTGCATCTGATCCCCTGACAACGCAGTGACCGCAATTCCCACATCCTGCATATTTTGTTCACGTTTCTGAGCCGTCACTACCACTTCTTCAAGCACGGACGCGTGTATCAACCCGGCAAAGAAAGTAAGGAGCAGGCAAGATGCCCACACTCTGCTTCTGTTAACGAATTTCATAATCTCCCCCAGTATTAAGTTTTTTATTTTTATAAATTCCATTAGAGCTAAATCATATTTTAAACTCAAAATATAATCCAGACTTGTTAAGGGTAGTCTTGCTTTCCCAGTATCCATAAAATATTAGTTATGATCTTAGTTCAGCTGATCTATTAAAGCCAGTAGTAGTAGAGATTAATTTCAATTATGTGTCAGACTCAATAAAAAGATTATTGTTATCTCTTCTAGTTGAGCTCGCTGTGTTCGAAAGGGCGCAAAGGAATACGAAAAATGCCAATGCTATCTGATGATTCTCCCGTCACCTTCAACGATGCAATTCCAAATCAGGCAGACGTGGTGATTATAGGAGGAGGAGTAATTGGCATCAGCACAGCCTGGTTTCTAGCCAAGGCTGGGGTTTCAGTACTGGTCTGTGAAAAGGGTCGTGTTGCAGGCGAACAATCATCAAGAAATTGGGGCTGGGTAAGACAGATGGGACGCGACGAAGCAGAACTGCCCATTGTCACGCAATCCTTAAATATCTGGGAAGAGTTTAGAAAGGAGATCGGTGAAGATATCGGTTTCACCCGGCAAGGCTTGCTTTTTCTGGCCGACAATGAAAAAGACGAGAAAGAATTTGAGGAATGGATGGAGGTCGCTAAACAACATCAACTTGCTACGCAAATTTTAAGCCCAGCAGAGGTGGGTAAAAGTCTTAATCACTCAGAACACCCATGGAAAGCAGGGATGTATACATCCAGTGACGGTCGAGCCGAACCGTTTACCGCCGTACCGGCAATTGCGAAGGCCGCTCAAAAAAAAGGCGTCAAGATTGTCGAGAATTGTGCGGTACGAGCAATCGAGACTGAGGTAGGTGCTATATCCGGGGTTGTCACAGAGTTGGGAGCGGTTAGCACTAAGGCGGTAGTATGTGCGGCGGGTGCTTGGTCCTCAACATTCCTGAGAAACATCAATGTAACCTTTCCCCAATTGTTGGTGAAAGGCACGGTAGCGCGCACAAAACCATGTCCAGACGGATTTTTAGGCGGTGCTTGCTCCGAAAAGTTTTCTTTCAGGCGTCGTCAGGATGGAGGTTTCACGCTATCGCTAGGAAATTATCTCGATCATTATCTCTGCGCTGACAGCCTTCGCTATTTCACCGATTTTCTCCCGACACTTAAAGTAACGTGGTCCGGACTCAGGTTTCGATTGACGGATGGTCTGACAAAGAGGTTATTCCCTGCACGCAAATGGCATGCGGATGAAGTCACACCTTTTGAGAGGACAAGGGTTCTCAATCCAACTCCAAATCCAAAGGTGGTAAACCAAATTAAAACGGAAATGGCTACTCATCTGCCGCTACTTGCGAAGACAGAGATCGCCGAAGCCTGGGCAGGAATGATTGATGCGCCTCCCGATTTCGTGCCAGTAATGGACGAAATACCGGGTTACAAAAGTTTATTCCTTGCTTCTGGATTCAGTGGGCACGGTTTTGGAATTGGTCCAGGCGCTGGAAAGATCATGGCCGATCTAGTCCAGGGGAAAAAGGCAGAATTTGACCTCAGTCGATTTCGATTTTCAAGATTTAGTGATGGCAGTCCAATCGTCGTGGGACCAGCTCTGTAGGATGTCTAAGGCCTAGAAAAAAGTTCAAGAAACCTTGCTAGAATTTTTCCAATTTTTAATACAAAGGTTTAATTCTTCGAGAACACTAGTTGACCAGCAAAGTACGTCTTATCGACTTTAGCAGATTTTAATTCTCGCCCAACCGGTTTCGAAAGAACTCGGTCCAGGATTACGAAGTCAGCGTACTTTCCACGACTGATACTGCCTATTTGATCTCCCCACCCGGCAAGATCAGCGCCAATCTGGGTGTAGGCATGCAAGGCCTGTTCAAAAGTTAGCGCCTGTTCTGGATACCAAGACCCCTCATACGAGCCATCTGGGCTTTCTCTAAATACTGCGTCGGCCAACTGAATTAAAGGTGAGAACGGCGACGTCGCAAAATCGCTGCTAAGAACTAAACGTGCTCCTTCTTTGAGGAATTCATTCCATACATAAGCATATTTCTCTCTTTCAACACCTACTCTAGGGGTAATGTATTTCCCTATCACACCTGTCCCATGATTAGGCTGCATCGAGGCGGTCACATTTAGCTTCCTAAATCTAGGAATGTCATCAGGTTTAATGATTTCAACATGCTCAATCCGATTTGCTAACGTAGTATTACCACTGCGTTCAAATGCATTCAACGCCATCTGAACTCCTCTATCACCGATTGCATGAATAGCAACGGGCATCCCAAAGTCATTAGCGCGCTTAACCAATTTATTTATTTCTGCTTGTTTATAGAACACATCGCCCGTGAAGTCTGGTCTATCAGAATATGGATCTACTAAGGCTGCCGTATAAGTGGAGAGAACTCCATCGACCATGTATTTGATGAATCCAAATTTAATCAAAGGACCACGAACCGTGTCATAGAACTTATAAGTGTCGATGCGCTGATTTAGTAGCTCTTCATTATTAGTGCTATCTTCATCTTGGCTATACTTAGAAAATTCCCCCCAGAAAATTCGAACAAATAATTTTTTGTTAATGGCTAAATCTTTATATTTATCCAGGTCAGAGAGGGTGGACATGTCGTGAATACTGGTAATGCCATATGAATTGGCATAGCTCAAAACTCGTTCTATCTTTTCTATAGAGATTTCGTTATCCCTCACGTAACTAGGGGCATCCCAAAGAAGTTCGCGCGCGCTTTCCAGCAAAATTCCATTTGGCTCTCCACTCGACTCTTCAATAAGTATTTTTCCACCTATTGAAACCTTTGAGTTCGCTTTGATATTCGCTTCTTGAATTGCCAACGAATTGATCCAAATGGAGTGACCATCAATATCCATAAGCGCAACAGGATTATTGGGAGAAACCTGATCTAGCTCCCATCGATTGGGTAGGCCTTTATTCTCGAGGGTATAATCCCAACGCCCTCCTAACAACCATTCACCGGGCTTCATGGACTTAACTCTCTCGGCAATCATATCTAACCATATAGATTTCTCTGCTATACCCGCTAGATTAATACCAGTGACCATATTAGAACCCGAATTCAAATGGGTATGACTGTCTACAAAACCTGGCAAGACTGTTTTACCTTGCGCGTCAATGATTTCCGTGTTCTTACTTTTGAGAGTTAAAATTTCTGAGGAAGTACCTACCGCGAGAAATTTTCCATCTTTTACAGCAATGGCATCTGCTGACAGCATAAGCGGATCTGAGGTTCTTATATCTGCGTTGATCACTAAAAGATCAGCCGCAAAAAGCTCTATAGAAACGATTGAAGTCAAAACAATTAAAAGACGGACAAATTTAGTTGATCCATTAATTAAGATCATTAACCACTCCCCACTGTAATCACATGCTTCACCCTGAAAGATTTTCTTGGTTAGGCGTTCACGATCAACGTTTAGTTAGGTATGCATGCGCAAGGTTACAGCACTTCTCCACGAGCATAGGAGCAAGCTCCTTAGCGGTTTGAGTTTCGGGCCTGGTGTGAACCCAACCAAGATAGGTAAAACTGCGTGCGAGAAAAAATAGCGGCATGTAACCCAGCTGTTCATCCGACAAATTTCTTTCCATGCGATAACCATTAATCAATGCTGAAAATGCCTCTTCATAATAGTCCTCTCCCTGCTCAAAATATAAAATTGTGGCAAGCTCAAACAAGTGCCAACCAAAGCCTGCGTCATCAAAATCAATGAGCCGGACCGTATCTCCTTCAACCAACAAGTTCTCCGCTACAAGATCGGCGTGGATCAAACTAAAATAAGGTTTATCTTTATACTTCTCTGCATAATCTGACAGATCTTTTTCTACACGATCCCTAGCACGAAGAACAAGTTCGCGCTGATCATCCGTCAATACATCTAACTGCCAAAATCGACCCCAAAATGGATCAGCTCCGACCAAGCCATCAACATCCCAGCGATGCCTCGTGAAATTGGCCGGCACTTTCCATTGCACTGCCTGGTTGTGTACACGTGCCGCAAGTTGTCCGATAATTTCAAACGTTTTGCGTACCTGACCTACATCGTTGAGGCTGTGCTCAATCGAACCCAATTGCTCGCCATTAACCCACTCAAACAGATCGACTTGCCTAGGCTCGGGAACATCGCCCGTGGATAGCAAAACAAACAGATTTCCATCGACTGTCGGCACCACGTTTGGAACATCAATATCAGCTTCCTGAAGGGCCTTCATCCAGCGCAGTTCGGAATCAAGCTCTTCATCCGAGTGATAACCATACCGATGAATTCGAAGTGCATATCGCTTCTGCTCACTGGTAAGTACTTCAAAAACTGCATTTTCTCTGTACTTTATAAGCGAGAGTTGACTTCCTTCGAGACTCCAGTGGCTGAGTGCAGTTTCGGAAAATTGCTTCAATGCAGCCACCTGCCCTTGGTCATCCAGCGTATAGAAATCAGTCAACTTAGTTACCTCCTTCTGATATACAAGTATCGAGTTTCTCAATCAATAAATCTGCATGCTCTCTCTCAAACACCATGGGTGGTCGAACCTTAAGCACACTGTCATGGGTTCCGATACGACTAATTAACACCCCTTCGCGACACATCGCGTTAACGATCTTACCTGCTTCCTTGGTTGCAGGAGTTTTTTCTGCTCTATTCGTGACCAGTTCTACGGCAAAAATTAGACCCTTGTGTCGAACGTCGCCAATAATTTCATGTTTTCCCTGCAGCGATCTTAGCTTCTGTGCTAAATAATCTCCTACCTCTGCCGCTCTATCAATAAGACTTTCTTGCTCTATAACGTCCATAACGGCTGCCCCCGCCGCGCAGGCTACAGGACCTCCCGCAAACGTATTAAAATACATACCCCATTCACTAAATTCATTCACCAATTCTGCAGATGAAACCACACCAGCCAACGGATAACCGTTGCCCATGGGTTTTCCTAACGTAACGATGTCCGGGACCACATCCTCCCATTGATGAGACCACCATTTCCCCGTGCGGCCAAATCCTCCCTGCACCTCATCAGCAATAAAGAGACCGCCTTCAGCTCGAACTAAATCAACGGCTGCACGAACAAATCCAGGCGGACTATTGATAAGTCCTTCATTGGCAAAGGCTGGACAAAGCAAGATGCCTGCAAGCCCTATACCTCGTTCCTTAAATTGGGTAATAGCCTGCCTAATCTCTTGCAGATAGATCTCAACCGAAACGTCATGATCCGACATGCGATACGTGCATGGTGGCGTAAAACCCAGAACTCTCTGAGTAGTTTTAGCTTCTGGCATAAATGCAAAACCCAATTCCGCAACTGCTTCCGTGTTGCCGTGATAACTGCAATTAGTCACGATAATGCCCTGTGCGCGGGTATGATTGCGAGCCAATCTGAGAGCCGCTTCATTCGCTTCACTTCCCGTACAAGTTAAAATCATCATGTCGAGAGGATCAGAAAATTTTGAGGTTAATCTTTCGACATAGGAAACTAGATTTTCATGCAGATAACGGGTGTGACTGTTGAAGGTCGCCAGTTGATCCGTGACAGCCTGAACCACTCGCGGATTGCAGTGTCCAACATGTGGCACGTTGTTGTATGCATCGAGATATTTTTTTCCGCCTGAATCATAAACCCAGACTCCCTCTCCCTTGACCAGATGCAATGGTTCGTCATAGAAAAGGGGGGATTTTTCGCCTATGGCAGCATATCGCCGGTCGAGTAATGGCTTATCCACCATAAAATCCATCCATCACTACCTGACTTTCGGGCAGCGTAGATCCACCATCTACAACAATAGTCTGCCCGGTAACGTAGCTCGCTTGATCCGATGCTAAATATAGCATCGTGTATGCGATATCCTCTGGCACACCCAAATGTCCCTGTGGAATACAGTTCGCCATTTCTTTTAACTCTTCATCGCTACCCAGAGCCGACATAGCGGCAGTCAGAATGTATCCAGGTTCAACTCCATTCACCGTAATTCCTTCACGTGCATACTCCAGAGCAGCGGTTCTAATGAAACCATTCATCCCACCTTTTGACATGGCGTAATGCGATGTACCAGGCATCGCCACTCTCGGACCTGTCACTGAAGAGGTAAAAATCAGTCGGCCCCAGGACTGAGAACGAAAATGGGGGAGGCACGATTGAGTCAACCAGACAGCGGCCTTCATATTTACAGACAAGGTTTCCTCTAACACCTCATCACTCAACTCTTCTACCGTGTGCAGAGGATAGACCGCTGCATTGTGTATACCAATATCGATTTTTCCGAACTTATTTATGGTTTGCTCAACAACATCGATCACCTGACTGTGCTGTCCAATATCACATTGCACGAGTAATGCTTCACCGCCGTCGGCCACAATATCATCTACCGTCTGTTGCCCATTTTCGGCCGTCCGCGTAGCCACAACAACCTTGGCGCCGTGTTTCGCAAATACCTTTGCAATCCCTTCACCAATGCCTTGGCCAGCACCGGTTACGATCGCTACCTTTCCAGTTAAATCACCAAACATAGGACCACCTCCCTTATAAAACTATTTTGTTATTCAAATGAACCAGACTAAAGAATCCAGCTCATCATATAAAATAACATGTCATGTCGTAGAATGACCTCACTAATATTCTCGATCCAGCCCACACCTACCGAAACTCAGACTTCCATACACTCAGTAAAAGAAACTTTATTAATACCAGGATGCCACCCCCTCAGTACTGACGATAGCGACGCTGCACGTGACGGTGCCGCATAAGAATATTCTCTGCCCGCTCCGCTGTACTAACCTGCCGGATACCGTCTTGTAAAGCGTCGCCGATTGAATCAAAGGCCACTTTCCGCACCTTGAGCGTAGGCCAATCCTCTTTCGGCGGCGGAGTGGAATAGGACCAGCGCATAGTAAGGTAGCCATGATCCAATCCTGTTGTATCGACCCAGTTCGACATCCCCGGATCACGGTGTGCAACAACCCAGCGGTATGTACCATCTGCATCCTGGTCCATCATATGCATATTGAGATTACTCTGATAGCTCTCAAAATCGAGTGATTCACCCCAGAGATTGGAGAGATGAAATCCCATAAAATTAGGCATCTCATTCAGCTCACACTCCAGCACCAACGCCTCGTCCTGGTCCAGTTGATACACACCACCAGAGTAAATATTTGTACTCTGCCCTCCCCCGGTCGCCAGCCCAAGTGCATTGGGCGGATTCATATCGTTGATGGGCATAAATTGCCGATCGGGATGGCCAATGGATGGCATGCCGGTCACCTTGCCGTAGGTCTCCAGAGTGACCGTGTAAAAGGCATTCCAGAAGTGCACCTGGTTTTTAGTCAGCTCCCCTACCTTGTCCATCAAGGCGACCGCGCCGGCGGAATCGATAGGCTGCTTTGGCTCGTACTCGCAACCGTTTCGCAAAATCTCCAGATCAAGAATGTCTTCATTGGCCCAGTCGTGAAACAATTCCCTGCAGGTAAGATGGCGGCCAACGTACTCCTTGCCGTGACTCTCCTTACGGCTCAGCATGAAGTTACCGGTAAAACCCTCGGGCTTTTCGGGCGCGATCAGGATTTCGAAACTGCCGTCGTTGTTGACCTGCAGGTCGTGGCAATCCAGGGTGCTGGTATTGATTCGCGTGCCAGGTATCATCTCCTGCAAGCCACCGGAGTCGCCGGCATAGCCACTGGCCAGCTCGAAGATCACGTACTGCGGTGCCCGGAGGCCCGCGGCAGACGCTTCTCCCCTCCAGTGCCGGCTGTCCAGCCCCTTGCCTCTGATGGTGTAGCTGTAATTGCCGTCGATCTCTGCACCGAGGTAGACCGCATCACTGTTATCGATGGTAGAGCGATTCGTAGGCTGGATAGCACGGCGAAATCGCGGGTACAGCGGATCCGACAGGGCACGCTCTATGCTTCCCAGCAGGAATCCGAGTACATAGCGATACCCCTCAGCCAGATTGCGCTCGGTGGCAGGCGCGGGGGAAAGCTCAGGTGTATCGATAGCATCTCTCGCGGCCTGGAGATTGTCGATCATCCGATCAAAACTATCGTGCAAATCTCGCTTGATAGCGTCGATATCATTATCAGGCATTTGGCGTCTCCTCTTTGGTAGCCAGCGTATCCCATTGATGAAGTTCGTAAAATTCTGGGAGCTGGTCGCGAATTTCCTCTGCGCTCAGGAAAAACTCTCCCAAGCTGTATTCAAACTTGCTGTGGTGCTTTTTCTCTCGTTCAGCTTGTGCACGGAGCCAGCTGTCATAGATTGACAGTATCTCCATACCCAGAGCGGCGTACACTGCATGCACTGTCTCCCTAGGGGCACTTATTAATTCCCGGTAACCCGCCACAGTCTGTGGTGTCGTTGAATGAATGGCTAATACTTCACGAGGATGCCGAAAGTGTTCAAAGGAAATACCCGTGAGAATATCAAGGGAATTCTGATAATCTTCTTTATTCCAGCCTTTTGCCATCCAATTTGACTGCACTAGCTTCAAACAACTGGGAATGCACTCGGTGGGATCTCTCATCATCACAACAAAACGGGCATCTGGGAAAATCTCGATCAATCCTTCCACCCAGCCACTCATCACCGGGTTTTTGGAGAGATGTGTCTTATGCCCACCATTGAGTAGGAGCTGGCGCTTTACCAACTCTCTGTAATGGTGTAACCAGCGACGGCGTTTGGACGGCATCTGATCCAGATGGAAAAAGTCCACTACGTCCATCATTGGGATATCCAGCGACCACTGCTGGGAGACAAAGGCACCAGCCATGGCGAAGCAATCTTCCTCGGCATTCCACAAGCTTATGTTGTGCATGTGACGAACGGGTCCAAACGTTTTGTCATCCCATTCCTGCAATTTTCTGTGCAGAAAACCGCGCAGCATCTTGGAATCTAACCAACCCATTCCTCGAATAATTTTCTTCTGCAGCAGTGATGGGAAAAACATTTCCCAGTAGAGGAAATAGCTAAATCGATCACCATCAGCGCTCATCAAGCGATGCATTAGAGTCGTGCCGCTGCGAGCATGTCCTATTATGAAAACTGGCTGGATAACTTTCTGAAAACACAACCGCGGAAATAAAAGGTAGTCGAGCAAGAAAAATAGCCCGTGGAACAGTGTACGCAGTGGAATCCACAGAAGCAGACGAGCCAGCATGCGCCAGCGCCCATCCCACTCACTCAGGCTCCATACATGACGCACGACACGCCACCAATAATCGATATCGAAATACAACTATCCGACCTCACTCGCTGTACACTGTTTTTCAATCTCTGAACAACAGTTTTTTAGTTCGCTTTCCTAGTGGTATTTGCGAGGTGGTTTATGTACGCGTGTATTGAGAACACCTCCTTCTCATCAAGCTCCTCTGCGAAACTTGCCATTCCACGGCTTTCATACAGTCCATCGAGCACGATGGAATCGAAAAGCTCATGAGTATGAGGCAACATCCGTCTAAGATCTGGCAACATTGGCTCACTGCCATACACACCATGACATGAACCACAGAACCGCACATATAAAATTCGGCCCTCCTCCAAAATATCCTCGTCACTTGTTAATTCGGCTTGCTCCGGTATTGATCCCCGCGGAGCAATTTTTTCCGGAAGTGGCACATCAGCGCCTTTCAACTTAAAGGCAAGTATCCGACCAGCATTCTCATATTCAAGCAAAGCTTCGTTACCCGCTAACGTGTTAAATGCCGGTCCTCCCCACCCCGCCATCACCGCGACATATTGCACCCCATTTGCCGAGTAAGTAATCGGTGGAGCAATAATTCCTGTCCCTACATCCAACCTTAACAACTCGGCACCATCTGCAGCGTCAAGTGCCAAGAATTTGCCTGTGGCAGTCCCAAAAAAAATGAGACCTCCGGCAGTAGCAAGGACACCCCCATTCCAGACATTGGGCAAAACCTTCTCCCACTTAAGTTGTTGAGTCACCGGGTTCCATGCTTTAAGAAAACCGATCTCCTCTGGAATTTTCTGCTCTCCAATTAGTTCATCTATATTCTCGGCGCCCAAGGCAAACCACTTGTCGTCCGCGTTGCTATGAACCCATCCTGATTCCCTGCCGGTAAAATACACTAGACCTGTCTCGGGACTAAATGCCATGGGTTGCCAGTTATGAGCCCCAGAGGCGGCGGGAAATACCAGACGATCTTCTAACCTGTAGTCAGCAAGTCCTGTCTCGACAGGACGCCCACTCTCCAGATCGA
Organism: uncultured Halieaceae bacterium; assembly: GCA_913051825.1. Lineage (GTDB taxonomy): Bacteria > Pseudomonadota > Gammaproteobacteria > Pseudomonadales > Halieaceae > CABYJX01. The sequence goes on along the minus strand of CAJXCR010000001.1, from coordinate 26,535 downwards.
TATGACTCGCCCAGTTCGTAAACACATAAGACTCGGCTGATATCAGTTCACCCGTGGCACGATCTAAAACATAAAAAAATCCATTTTTGGGCGCCTGCATGAGCACCTTCCTAATGACGCCATTTATCGATAGGTCAGCTAGAATCATGTGCTGCGTAGCCGTGTAGTCCCAACTGTCTCCCGGTACCGTCTGATAGTGCCAGACGAGGCGACCAGTATCCGGATCTAAAGCAAGAATAGAGGCCAAGTAAAGATTATCGCCACCATCAGGACTACGCTGGTGCCTGGCCCATGGCGAGCCGTTACCTGTACCAACATAGAGCAGATTCAACTGCGGATCGTATGCCATCGAATCCCATACAGTACCTCCACCTCCGCCAGTCCAAACATCATTCTTGCTCCAGGTATGAACGGCATCTTTTAGCTCCGGGTGTTCAAATGGACCATCGGGTGAAGCCGGCACGGTAAAGAATCGCCACCGTTGTTTTCCAGTCTGTTTTTCGTAGGCCGTCACGTAACCACGAACACCCATTTCGGCGCCACCATTTCCAATAATCACGAGATCTTTGATCACCCTTGGTGCGCCCGTGATCGAATACCACATATCCCGATCGATGAGTGTGTCTATTTCCCATCTTGGTTTCCCCGTCTTCGCATCCAGTGAAATCAGGCGCCCGTCAAGCGTGCCAAAAAAAACATTGCCATCACTTACTGCAACACCTCGATTTACCACGTCGCAGCACAAACGCTTTGCCCAAAATTTGGGAACATCGGGATCATATGTCCACAAGACCTGACCAGTGACAGCGTTAAGAGCCATCACCCGAGACCAGGTGCTCGTGGTATACATGATTCCGTCAACTACAATGGGAGTGGCTTCAAGGCCCCTATGAGAATGTGCAGACTGCTCCCAAGCAAGCCCGAGACTAGCAATCGTTTTCCTTTGTATATTAGTTAAAGTTGAATAGCGCTGCTCAAAATCGCCAGCACCGTGCGTGCTCCAATCGCTAGCCTGGCTGCTGTCGAGTGTTAGCCAAACACTCAATAAGCCAAGAATAGCAATTCGCATGGTCTAAAAACCCGACAAAGCCTGTCGAGCAATAATTGTCTGCTGCACTTCAGAAGCTCCCTCGTATATTCTCAGTGCACGCACATCCCGATAGAGAGATTCGACCACATTTCCTCGGGTAACGCCTTTTCCTCCATGAAGCTGAACGGCAGCATCAATAACTTGCTGCGCAGATTCAGTTGCATGCAGTTTTGCCATGGCAGCCTCTCGAGTGACCCTATCTGCAATACAGTCCTTAGTCCAAGCGGATCGATATACCAACAATGCGCTAGTATCAACAGCAACAGCCATATCCGATAATTTGCCCTGCACTAATTGAAGATCAGACAATGTGCCTCCAAAGAGTTTGCGTTGAGATACATGCTCTAACGTTTCATCCATAGCACGACGAGCCATACCCAAAGCAGCGGCAGCAACCGTAGACCTAAAGACATCCAATGTCGCCATAGCGATCCCAAATCCTCTACCCGATTCTCCTATCAAATTTTCTTTAGGAATCCTGCAATCCTGAAAGCTTAAGGTACCTAAGGGATGCGGCGCCACAAGATCAATTCGTTCGCTCACATCTAAGCCCGGTGTGTCTGATTCAACTATAAAGCAACTTATGCCCTTGGCTCCGGGGGCTTCTCCTGTTCTTGCAAATACAGTATATCGATCCGCAATTCCCGCGTTAGAAATCCAGGTCTTCTCACCATTAAGTACATACTCTTCACCAACAAGCTCAGCCGACATTGCCATAGCCGCCACATCTGAACCTGCTTCAGGTTCAGAAAGCGCAAAAGCAGAAAGCGCGTTTCCCGTCGCAATAGGTTGTAGATATCGCTCCTGTTGTGAAGGCGTTCCAAAAAGCGAGATCGGACCACTACCCAAACCCTGCATCGCGAACGCAAAATCGGCCAATGCATGATGTCGCCCTAACGTTTCTCGAATCAAGCACAGGCTTCTCACATCTAGTTTTTCGAGAATCCCACCACCACTTCTGGGCACAGCGTAACCACAAAAGCCAGCATTGCCGAGCTCAGCAACAATTCGCTTACAGGTCCCATCAAGATCCTGATGCTCATTTTCAGTCAGTTGCGTTAGATTTTTTGATGCCCAAATATCAACTGCATCCGCTAGCTCCCTATGGCTTTCATCAAAAAAAGGCCACTCTAAAAAGCTACGATCCGGCATATCTAGTCTCCCTCGAAAACCGGTGTTTGTTTATTGACAAAGGCCTTGTATGCGCGCTCAAAATCTTCTGTCTGCATACAAATCGCCTGAGCTTGCGCCTCAGATTCAATGGCCTGGTCGACGGACATGTTCCATTCTTGTTGTAATTGGGTTTTGGTAATTCCATTCGCGAACGTGGGTCCCTCTGCAATTCGCTTGGCCATGTTCAAAGCATCTTCATAGGGCGAATCACTCACGAGATTAAAGAAGCCCCAGCGCTCTCCTTCCTCTGATTTCAAAGATCGTCCGGTATAAAGAAGCTCGCTGGCTCTGCCCTGCCCAATAATTCTAGGCAAGATGGCGCAAGCACCCATATCACAACCTGCCAGACCTACTCGATTAAAGAGAAAAGATACCTTTGCGTCTGAGCTCGCATAACGAAGATCACTACTCATCGCAATGATTGCTCCAGCACCGGCGCAGACTCCTTCAACAGCACTGATCACCGGTTGCCGACACGCACGCATCGCCTTTACCAAATCTCCGGTCATTCGAGTAAATGCCATTAGCTCTTTCATACTCATTTTCGTCAATGGGCCAATTATCTCGTGCACATCACCTCCGGAACAGAAGTTTCCACCCGCACCACGGAAGATAACGACATCAATATCCTCCGCATAGACAAGTTGTCTAAATAAATCCCGAAGTTCAGCATAGGATTCAAAGGTGAGCGGATTTTTCCGCTCCGGTCGATTCATCGTGATCGTAGCCACGGATCCTTCTACATCCCATAAAAAATGCGTTGCTTGATAGGTTGTCATCTTAGTTGTTTGCATTAAGTCGTTTCTCCGCCGCTAATTGATATTGCTTGTCCGGTAATAGAGCGTGCTTTAGATGAACACAACCACAAAACAGTCTCTGCTATTTCCTCAGGTTGAATAAGCCTCCCCTGAGGATTGTTCTTGGTGAATTCAGCCAAGGCTTCTGTCTCGGTTCGATCCGTCTTTTCCACTATCCGAGCGATACCTTCACGAATCATATCGGTTTCGGTGTAGCCAGGACAGATTGCGTTAACGGTAATATCAAGTTTCGCGGTTTCTAATGCAAGCGATCGAGTAAGACCCAAAACACCATGCTTAGCAGCACAGTACGCCGACACGTATGCGTATCCTGTGAGTGATGCGGTACTGGCGATATTAATAATGGTTCCAGAAGATGATCTCATATCATCGATAACTTGTGACGTGCAGAAAAAGACGCCATTTAAATTTGTGTCTAATACATTTTGCCAGATCTTAGTTTTTAATTTGTGGAAAGGTGCGGTCGGCGCAACGCCCGCATTATTAACCAACACATCTACCTTTCCAAATCGCTCTTTTGCCCTAGAAAAACCGGCGGTCACGCTTTGCTCATTCGTGACATCTACCACTAAACATTCTGTATCCTCAGAATCGATAATGCCCGCGGTCTTAACAAGCGCCTCTTCTCTGCGCCCCATCAAACTGACGCAATAATGATTTTCGGCAAGTGCGACAGCAATTGACGCACCTATGCCACTTCCTGAACCCGTCACTACTGCATGTTTCAATTTGAACTATCCATAGCCACTTTTCTTTGATGATTGATTTCCAACTGCCGATACCCTAGAAAATATTGATGTTGTTCCGCCACTCCCTCTCCACTATAAGCCTGCTCTGCGGCAGATCGAAGTGTCCAATTTGGGTCGGCTAAATGTGGCCGCGCGAGACATACGAGATCAGCCCGGCCTGCTGCCACTATGCTATTGACATGATCAATTTCGTAGATGTTTCCAACCGCCATGGTGGCAACCTCGCTTTCGTTGCGGATTCTGTCTGACAGTGGTGTTTGGAACATTCTGCCGGTAACCGGCTTGGCTTGATGTGAAATCTGTCCACTCGACACATCTACAATGTCGGCACCGGCATCTATAAAGGCCTTTGCTATCAGCACTCCATCTTCTTCGGTATTCCCGTCCTCACCCATCCAGTCGTGTGCCGAGATTCGCACCGACATGGGTTTTGATTCAGTCCAGACAGCACGCATAGCCTTAAAAACCTCTAAGGGATACCTTAATCGATTTTCAAGAGAACCGCCGTACTCATCCTTTCGTTGATTTAGAACCGGTGTGATGAAAGCAGAGATTAAGTAACCGTGTGCTGCATGAAATTCAAGAAGATCAAAGCCAGCCCTATCAGCACGCCTTGTTGATTCGACAAATTGCTCTTTGATCTCCATCATCTGATCTGGAGTCATTTCTTGAGGAATCTGCATATGACTATCGAAGGGAATGTCACTAGCTGACAATAATGGCCATTCCTCATCTGAACTAAGGGGCTCATCAAGTATCTTGGGATCCCAATTCCAAGGTTCTTTCGTGGCACCTTTTGGACCTGCATGTCCTAACTGAAGTGCAAATTTTGCTTCGGTATGCTCGTGAATAAAATCTGAGATTCGCTTCCATGCGGCTTCTTGTGCATCGTTCCAAATACCTGTGCAGCCTGGTGTGATACGTCCTTCAGGCGAGACATCCGTCATCTCTGTGAACACAAGTCCCGCGCCGCCCTTCGCAAGAGAGCCGTAATGAACCAGATGCCAATCATCGGGAACACCATCTTTGGCGCTGTACATGGACATAGGCGAAACCACCACTCGATTGATTAAAACCAAATTACCCAGCTTAAAAGGGAGAAACATTGGAGGAACAGGTTTTTCCGGGGGAACTTCAAAAGCTTTACTCGCCAAATGCTTTTCCATTCCCTCCAACCAAGTTTTATCTCTTAACCTTAGATTTTCATGACTAACACGTTGACTCCGAGTAAGCATCGAATAGTTAAATTGTTTCAAATCAAACGCGTGTGCATAGCGGGGAACATTTTCAAACCAAATCATGGCATTTCGAGCGGCATTTTGAAGTCGCAACGCATCGATCTCACGTTCTGATTGGTACGCCTTCAAAGCAGCGGGAACAGAGGGGGAATTATGGAGATGATCCGCAAGAGAAATCGCGTCCTCTAATCCGAGTTTGGTACCAGACCCTATGGAAAAGTGAGCCGTGTGAGCCGCATCTCCTATCAAAACAATACGATCATCTTTTACCCAGTTCCGACACAGCACAAATGGAAAATTTATCCAGGCAGAGCCCCTGACATGTTCAGAATTACTTAATAAATTATTTCCACCTAGATAATTTTCAAAAATCTTTCGACACGTCTCTGCACTCTCGGCGTGGCTCATCTCTTCAAATCCATAGGCATCGTAAACATCGGGATTGCATTCGACTATGAATGTAGATGTCTCATTATCAAACTGATAACAATGCGCCCAAATCCAACCTTTCTCAGTTTCCTCAAAAATAAAGGTGAACGCATCTTCAAATTTTTGCTTGGTGCCGAGCCAAACAAACTTATTCGGCCTTACATCTACGGTGCATTCAAAAATATCAAGATCCGCATTTCTAATCTTAGAATTTAATCCGTCTGCTGCGACAATGAGATCTGCTTCCGGGAACTGCGTAGTCAGATTTTCGGCTTCAAACTCATGCTCAAAAACCAATTTCACTCCAAGCTCTTCGCAACGCTTGTGAAGTAACTGAAGCATTCTTTTCCTGCCAAGGCCTATAAAACCATGACCATCTGAACGCTCCACTTCTCCATTGAGAAAACAATCAATTTTATCCCAATGGATAAATTCATCCTTTATCCATTCTCCACTATCCGGATCATTTGCGATGAGGTTATCAACTGTTTGATCAGAAAAAACAACTCCCCAACCAAATGTGTCCCCCGGACGATTCCGCTCATATACAGTAATGGTGTGTTGAGGATCTCTAAGTTTCATGGAGATCCCAAAGTAAAGGCCAGCAGGACCTCCACCCAAGCAAACAATATTCATCAGACTTCCTTGCTATCTATCAATTAATGATGCTTATGCACCATCCAAATCGTATACTGAAGGAATATTAAGCAATCGTGCTTACCCGCAGCATTGAATCACGAATTAAATAGTTTAAGCTTAAAATATTAGAGATACCAGTGATGATACGTAAAAAATGAGCTCTGTCACCGACCATGAAACACGTCTAGTCGAGTCTGACCACCACAGCCTCAAACTGTGGCTTAGACTGTTAACTTGTTCGAGTCTCATTGAGAAGAAGCTTCGTGATGAGTTAAGACTTTCTTTCGATATGACACTACCTAGATTTGATTTTCTTTCACAATTAGAAAGAGCTCCAGATGGCCTTACTATGGGAGAACTTTCAAAAAGAATGATGGTCTCTGGAGGCAATATTTCTGGTATTGCTGCTCAGTTAGTCGATGAGGGTCTGATTGATCGCTGTCAGGTACCCAATAATCGACGTACTTTTATAGTCACATTGACTCAAAAAGGCCGCAATGAATTTGAGACCATAGCGAAAGCACACGAGCGCTGGGTGATCGAGATGCTTGGGCAACTGGATCAGGATGATGTAAAGCAGCTCATGAACTTATTGCTAAAGGTTAAAAACACTGTATTGACTGATCCAATATTTTAAACTTAAAATATCTTATCTCCACAACTAAAACCTCACATTATGTGGAAACCCGAAGAACGAATTAAATACATCCCCACTTGCGAGAATTGGCCCACCTCAAGTGAAGCAGAGAGTAGTTTGTTATATTCCAATCTCCGCGTTGGACCAATGACCCTTGAGCAACGCACCTGGGTTCCAGCTATGGTTCCATGGCGCTCTAATGAACAGGGCGAAGTAACTGAGGACGTACTTGAATGGTATGAACGTTTTGCTAAAGGAAAACCAGGAGCAATCGTTGTAGAAGCTACAGGAATAAGAGACATACCCAGCGGCCCCTTGCTTAGAATTGGCCATGACAGATATATTCCTGGGCTTAAACGACTCGCTGACAGAGTGCACAGTGCGAGCGAGGGCAAAACTCGACTACTTATTCAGATTATCGACTTCCTCAATATTCGAAGACGACCAGATCCTGAAAAATATTTAACTCGATTTCTACCAATAACAGCAAATCATCGAAAACACATGGCTATGGATGTGGCTGATGAAAATGCGGTTAGAGAAAAATTACTTGAACTCAATTCTGACGAGCTGGCCACAGTTCTTACTGCAAAGGAATGGGAAGACATGCAATTCGGTCAACGGGAAAGAGTTACCGATACACATATCCCAGATATAGCCAACTTACCAAAAACCCTTCCGCGGCTTTTTGCTGATGCTGGACATCGTGCGGAACAAGCAGGATTCGACGGCGTCGAGCTTCACTATGCGCATGCCTATACCATGGCTTCTTTTCTTTCGGCAACCAATACTCGGAATGACGGTTACGGTGGATCGAGAGAAAATAGAATCAAACTCCCTCTTGATGTCTACAGAGCAGTTAGAGAAAACACCGGGAAGGATTTTGCCGTGGGGTGCCGATTTCTAAGTGATGAAATCATCGAAGATGGCAGTAAAATTGAAGATGCCCGCTACTTCGCCACTGCCTTCGCAAAGGCCGGCATGGATTTCTTATCACTTTCCAGAGGCGGTAAATTTGATGACGCTAAACAACCGAAAATTGGCTGGGCAGCTTATCCTTACACTGGCCGCAGCGGTTACGAATGTATGCCTGGATACATATCCGATAAGCAAGGTCCTTTTGGCAGAAATATTAATCCATCAAAATTGATTCGAGATACTTTGCGTAGCCACAATATAAAAATCCCCGTAGTCATGGCAGGCGGTATTTTTAATTTCACACAAGCCGAAGATGTGCTTAAAAACAAACAAGCGGACATCATAGGCTTTGCAAGACAATCACTAGCTGACCCGGATTGGTTTGAAAAAGTTAGGTTAGGGCTTGGGAATGAAGTGCGCTTGTGTATGTATAGCAATTACTGCGAGGGCCTTGACCAAAAACATAAGCAGGTGACTTGCGAGCTTTGGGATAGAGAAAACCTGGACTCACCAAACCTAGCAAAATCGATCGACGGAAGACGAAGACTGATTGCGCCCGAATGGGAAAAACCTAACCCAAATTGACGATCCGACGATGAATCAGAAGTGGTTGTAATATTAGAAGAAAAGAAATCCCGAACAGAATAATTCCTGTCAGAACCACATTGACATAAGCACCCTCCCCCAACACCAAAGCTCCAACTGCCGGACCCGTCGCCAAACCAAGCATTTGTGCAGCCACGGCGTACACAACCACGCGCCCATTCTTATCAAAGCTGGCCATCGCACCCAAAAGAAATGGATGAGTCGTATTCCAAGCAAAGTTATATACAGACACGATCAAGGCGAAGAGAAAAGCATTAAAAGGCTCGAGCAATAAAAATAAGATCGCCGCTCCGCCCAAAATTCCCACTGCTAGTGGTAAGATTCTTCCAAATCGAATCCCAAACACTACCGGCACCATGGCCCCAGCAATGCCAAAAAATTGAGAAACCATCAAGCCGTTAGCCACGCCCTGTTCTGAAACACCACCATCTACTCCAATCAGAAAAAGGTAAGCCCATATAACTCCTTGGGCAAAAAAGTAGGTGAACATGGCGACCACGGCAACAATTCGAACCACTCTGCCTAAATCTACCGCATCTGCTTCGACCTGCAGCTGTTCTTGGCCTGAATTTGGTATCCATTTAAGGCACCACCAGCCACTTGCACCGAATAAAGCAAACAGCACTAGCACTCCATCTAAGCCAATTGAATCGAATAGCATTGGCATAGCCCAAAGACCTAAAGCACCATAAGTAAGAACGGCCATTATCAAATAGCCAAAATTACGATCTGCAAAGCGCGTCAGACCAATAATAGTAAAAGTTAAGCCTACTAATCCTCCAGCCCCCACTCCAGCAATAAAGCGCAGTAAAGAAAAAATTGTTATTTGACTTGTAAGTACAGAAAGAATATTTCCAACAAAAAAAAGAATTATCGAGAAGCTTAGAATTCCTTTCCAACCAAAACGATGACCTCCCATAGCAAGAAAAACGCAGGTCAAAGCGATCCCCCATACCTCGATAGAAGCCACATATCCAGCTTGCTGTTCATCGAACCCCAACAACGTGACTAACCCTTGAACAAAGCCCGGTTGAACAATAAAAACCGCTGCTCCAATCACCGAAAGATAAATTGTTGCGGCAATGGAAATGGGATGATTTACATCAATTTCTCTAGCTGTAGTTCCATCCACTGGTTTATCCTCCATTAAGTGATGGTCTATTTTTAATATACTCAATGCGGTAAAACAAGACTGATACTGAATAAAAAGAAATCGATCATAGTATTAGAGCTATAGCAGCATCTTTAAATTTTGGCGAGACAGCACATGACTATCTACTGGGAAGATCTGAGCGTTGGCGACACTTTCATTAGCGAAAGCAATTTGACCATCAATTCAGAAGACATAATAGAATTTGCTTCTAAATACGACCCGCAACCCTATCACTTAGATCCCTCCGCCGCGGAAGCTTCCATATTTGGGGGCTTATGCGCCAGCGGCTGGCAGATATCCGCGTTGACGCTAAGAATGATCTCTGACCGCTTTAGAGCTGAAGAAATTGCGATGATGGGTCTAGCGAGCGTAGAAAAATTACGATGGGAAAAAGCTGTTTTCGCGGGCGATACACTATCTGTAAAAGTAAATTTGATAGAAAAAATAGCGACAAGCCGACTGCCTAAAACGGGCACCATTATTGCCGAAGCTTGGGTCAGAAATCAGAAAAACGAATCTGTTGCAACACTTACCAATTCCTTCCTGATTTCTATAAATAGCGAAGATCATGAAAGATAAAACCTTTATTAGAAACCGTTGGTTCGAAGATATTCCCGTCGGCGAATTCCACGTGTTTGGATCACACACTTTTAGTGAATTAGAAATTATAGAGTTTGGAGAGAAATACGCGCCTGAGGTTTATCACACAGATCCCTTGAAAGCTCGAGACACCATCTATAAGGGATTAATCGTTCCTGGCTGGCAGATTACCTCTATATGGATGCGCATGATGGTGAAGTACATGGAGCGTTTCGCAGAAGGCGTTCAGGATGGACGTCGAAATGGAGCTGGCTTAGGACTGCAGGACCTCGTCTGGCACAAAGAGGTTTACCCAGGACACACAATAACTTTCACTCATGAAATTATTGAAAAACTAGACAAGACAATTAAAAATAAATGGGGAATTATTCGAAGCCGTAATGAAGCTTTTAACCAATATAACGAATTGGTTATGAGCTTCACCGCCGACATTTTGGCAGAAAAAGATCCGGAAAACTGAACTCAAGCCACGCTATCAAACATTTTTGCAAGGCCTTCACCCGTGTCATCATCTAATGCTGCATACTTTAACAATTCTATCCTTTCTGAAGGCAAACTAGCTCCTTTATCGACTATATCCATCAACTGTGAAGTGGTTCGATGCCTAGTTTCTCCATAACCCTTAACTAATCGGCCGCATCTCGCCAGTGCCAAAGCTCTTACCGAATCTTTTTTGGCAAGGGCATTCATTACAGAACTTAACCATCTATGGATCATCTTGTGTTCATATTCATAGCCCAGTGATGATCGGCGTATAACACGGAAACTAGCTAGTATGCGCAACAAAACAAATACAAAAACTCCGTCCGTCCGCAATTTTTTTCCACCTGTGAAAAGCTTTAAAACTGCTTTAGCAAAAGAAGATTTTAGTATCCTATCACCAATCACTTTCGGCATAATCGCGCACATTTCCTCTATACGCGGACTAAAAAATTCTGTGATATACAGGATTTGATTAGGTGCTGCCTTAACTTCTCTACGAATATTTTCAACACGAGATAATCGTGTTTTTAGTTGAGCCACTCGCGGAATATCTTCATAACACATCCATAACGCAAGATACCTTGCTACTTGCATAGTAACCGGCCCGTTAGTTTTATTTTCTAATGTATACATAGACTCACATTGGGCCAAGTACCATGAGGCATAAGCATGATCCTGATAGTCAACGCATTTGGATACACCATGATAAAGCACCTCATGAAGTAAGCTTGGAAAAGTTAAAATCTGATCTAGAAGCTCTCTTCCTTTTTCTGTTTGTGCAGTAGGAAGTTTAAATTCCCCTAACGACTTTGATTCTGGTGTAAAAACCTCCACTCCTCTCAATCGAGCCTTCTCTGCACTAGCCTCGAATGCTGCCAGATTAACATCAACAGACTTACCTGAAGATCGAATGACATCTTCAAAACTAGATTTAGAAAATGGGAGCACTTCTGAACCCGCCACTGCACCGAGTAATACAGAAGAAATTACAGCACCATGATCATTTGCGAGTTTTAACATATCGTAATGAATAAATTCTTTTGAATAGCGGCCTGCTACCTCGCTTAAATGTTCGGCATCTGCTGTAGAATCACCCAATCCTTGCTTTTCACCGATGCTATACACCCGATGATCAGAAGCTATCAAAGTTGTACGATCAGCTGTCACAAAACCACGCTGAACCATCCGAGCCGCCTCAGCAATCTCCGAAGCTACCGCAATGTCAATGTCTCCTTGTGCCGGGAATAGAGACATCACGGGAATTTCCTCGTGACGCGAGCTTCTTGGAAAAAATTCCAAGTAGTAAATGGTAGCCCCTGTCCTTTGCGCGACACCGGCAAGAGCAGTGGTCTGACAAATCCAACCCTCTCGTTCAGCAACGTCGGCTAGCCAGTTAGTGAATACACCTCCGCCCTCTCCACCTAAGGCCGCCGCCACTAAATTAACTGTTCTCTCAGTCAAAGTTGATTCTCAGCGGAATTGGTGCTGAAAAGAGAAACTGCCTTTTCTCTCAAATTACAAACGACTCTATCAATTACGCTTGGGTTGAAAACCAGATCAACCCGCACAAAAGATGGACATAAAACGGCGCTATGAGCATTGCTACCGCAAACACCACACCCAACACAGCTATTATCAATATAAGTGATTGGATCTTCTCTCAAAGGATCCGGATTTTCTTTAATCGTTAATGAGGGGCAGCCAGATAAACGAATACACGCATGATCTCCATTACAAGTGTCTTCATCCACATAAAAACGTGCTCGCAATGTTCGCTTGCCTGCTGCAATAGATTGCTTGAGCAATGGCTTGATTCGACGCTGCCGATTAAGCATACATTCGCCCTCGGCAATAATTACCTTAAGACCTGGCTCTGACGACTGGAGAGCTTCACGAAGCACGTTTTTCATTTGCTCGATACTATAAGTACTCACTGTTCTCAACCACTTCACACCCGCTCCGCGACAAGCTTCGTCTATCGGCTGTTTATCATCTCTATCAGCTGAATCAGCGTCGATTGTTGTGGCTACTATAGTATTTGGATCAACAAAAGAAGGTATATCCTGACCGCCAGTCGCGGCAGAATATCCATTGTCAATGATTATCAAAATTCCATCGTGTTTATTAAAAACTGCACTAGTCACACCACTCGATAACCCGTTATGCCAGAACCCTCCATCACCCATAATACTGATGGCCTTGTGAGGCAAACTGTGTCGAATACCAGATGAACTAGCTAAAGATAAGCCATAACCCATAATTGTGTTACCAAGATTAAAGGGCGCAAGTGTCGCGAATGAGTGACAACCTATATCTGAACTTATGTGAAAGGGTCCCAATTCTGATTGGACTTGCTTAATGGCAGAAAACAACGGCCTTTCTGGACACCCGGTACACAGACCCGAAGGTCGAGGAGGAAGACTGGTTAATAGCGAGTTATGATCGTCGTCACTAAGAGTCGACTGCAAGGTCGACACTTCTTTAGATGACATTTCTATTGGTATCGATCCATCGCTATCTTGTTCAAGAAACCTCGCCAAGCCGAGCAACGTTACTTGCCCGGTATACTCACCAGCCATCGGCATAATATCCTTACCAAATAACCGGGTATGGACGTCTGCGCGCCGCAAGATGGTATGAATACCCTGCTCAATATATTCTGGCTGACCCTCTTCAAGAAGAAGCACCTTAGTTTTCTCTGCGCAAAATTTGATAATCTCATCTGGCACAAGAGGATAAACCGCATTCATTACATATATCGGGATATCACTATTTCCATAGACATCCGACAAGCCTTGCCGCTGCAGTGCTCGAATTAACGTATTGTATGTTCCTCCTGGAACAATAACGCCAACCTGTGAGAACTTACCTTCAAAAAACTCGTTAATCTTATTTTTTCTTATAAACTCAATTGCTTCTGGCAAACGCTTAGCGATTTTTTCTCTCTCTTGCTCATAAACATTTGGTGGAAGAATTATCTTTTCTGCTTCTCGGTTGGGTGTAACAGGCTTGGCATTGCTATAGCTAGGTGAAACATTATCTCTTGCAATGAACTCCCCAGTTACGTGACAGCTTCGAATCCGCATCATATAAAAAATGGGCGTATTGCTGGCTTCCGATAGCTGAAAACCTTTCTCGACCATATCAACAATGCTTGTAAGATTTGGTCTAGGGTCAAGCAACCACATCTGAGCCTTCATGGCAAAAGCATAAGTCCGCTCTTGCATGATGCTGGAGCCTTCCCCATAGTCTTCACCTACAATTACCATTGCACCACCGGTCACACCGGATGAAGCAACATTACTTAGCGCATCGGAAGCGACATTTGTTCCAACAGTGGATTTCCAGGTTACTGCACCACGCAACGGGTAATTAATAGATGCACTAAGCATCGCTGCCGCGGTAGCTTCGCTGCCGCTTGCCTCAAAATGCACTCCTAATTCGCCAAGGATCCCTTGAGCATCATTTAGGACATCCATTAAATGTGATATTGGAGATCCTTGATAACCACTTACATATGAGACACCTGACTGCAAAAGTGCCTTGGTAACAGCTAAAATACCCTCTCCTCTAAAAATCTCTCCATGAGAATACTTTAACTTCTGAACTTCATGTTCAAAGGATCTCTCTGCCATATCGTTAGTCGCAAGGTGCTAAGGCAATCACTCGAACCGGGCTACCCGAGCCTTCCTTGATTTTTAGTGGTGCTGCAATTAGCACACTCCCAACTGTTGGAAGTTGATCCAAATTACAGAGGCTAGCCAATCCACATTTGTTAGCACCATGCATTATATTGTGGCAAGGGAAACTTGGTTCTTGCGCAGGAGCTTGCCCAGCATCAGTACCTACGGTTTCTGTTCCTACACCAATAATGTCCCTTTCTTCAGCGAGAAATGCCACAGCCTCTGGATCCCAACCAGGAGTATGACCACCATCTTCTTGCATATTGAGATATTCTTCTGGCGTTGCTTTCTTTGACCAATCTGTACGGTACAGGACCCAGGCACCGGCCGGTATCTCTCCATGTTCTGCTTCCCAGGAGCGAATAAAATCAAGGCTCAGAAGATAATCCGAGTTTGATTTCACCTGCTCTGTAGCGTCCAGAACCACCGCTGGTCCAACAAATCTATCCGGTGGTAGTGTATCGGTTGCATGATCCTCGTGATCCTTACCCGTTACCCAATGGATGGGAGCATCAAAGTGTGTGCCTGTATGCTCACCACATTTGAAATTATTCCAATACCAGAACGGACCTTTCTCATCATAACGTGAAATCAGTTCCTTACTGAATGGCCAAGACTTACCCCATCCAAACTCTTCGGGAAGCTGTAACGTTGGAGTGACTGCATCTAGCGTCACGGTTAGATCAACAACCTTTAATGATCCGCTTAATAAAGCTTCCGACAAAGCATCTATAGCTAGTTTACTCATAATCAAGTTCCCTTTTTTTAAGGCGTGCGTATTATGATCTTACCAGTAAAACAATTAACAAAAAGAGGTAAGACAGTAGATTATATTTTAAGTTTAAAATATGATGCAAGAATAAGCACCCATAAGTAATAACTATATGCCGCATAAACAACTTTTGCCGGAAGGCTGGCCACAACCCAAGGGATACTCGAATGGTGTATCAGCATCTGGAAAGGAAATCATTTTCCTGGGAGGTCAAATAGGTTGGGATATTAATGGAAACTTCCCCTCTAAAGAGTTTTTAGGGCAATTAACCCAGACTCTACAAAATGTAAAAGCGGTCTTAAATGCCGCTGAAGTCACTCCAGAAGACATGACTCGCATGACTTGGTATCTTACGGACAAAGCAGCTTATGTAAATAATCTGCGTGAAGTTGGCAAGATATATAGAGAAATTATGGGCAGAAATTTTCCGGCAATGTCGGTCGTGCAAGTATCTGCGCTGGTTGAAGATGAAGCTCTAATTGAAATCGAGGTAACGGCGGTAAAATAAAAACTGGTGTCACTTGCGACGAGATGTAAATTGGATAATGAATTCTAACACTGTATATAAAGCATTTAGTTCCACTTGCGAAGAATTCGGAAACCACCCGTTCTTACACATTCCAGATACTGCAGCTCCTTACAATACCGGAAGCATTGACGCGTCTTATCAAAAGACACTAGAGGAAATCGATTCTCTAGCAAGTAATTATGAAAATGCCGGATACAAGATTAATAATCGAGTCGGTCTTTTTTTAGAAAACCGAATCGATTTTTTTTGTCACTGGCTTGCACTAAACAAGATTGGTTGCTCGGTTATACCTCTTCATCCTGATATGCAATCGGGAGAGATTGCATACTTTCTGGAACATGGAGAGGCTGTTCTGGTTGTTTCATTACCTCACAAAAAGAGCGAACTTCAAGAAATCTGCAAAAATATCAAGAATAACCCTCCAGTAATCTGCACGGATTCTTCTGCTGACATACCAATAGCAAAATCATTTCCCCAAAACAGCGATATGCCATCTGGATCGACAGAATGCGCCCTCCTTTATACTTCCGGTAGTACAGGAAAACCGAAAGGTTGTATTCTAGATAACAATTATTTCTTGTATGCAGGGTATTGGTATAACTCCATCGGAGGGTTAATGGAACTGAAACGCGGGCAAGAAAGGCTCCTAACACCCCTTCCACTTAATCACATGAATGCTATGGCCTGTTCTTCAATGGCAATGATTATGAGTGGAGGCTGTATCATACAGCTAGATCGATTTCACCCTAAGACCTGGTGGCAAAGCGTAAAATCGTCTAGAGCCACTATTCTTCATTATTTAGGAGTATTGCCCGCAATATTATTAGAGCAGCCAGAATCGGCCGATGATGATTTTAGCAGACAGATCAAGTTTGGATTCGGCGCTGGAGTAAATCCCAAACACCACGAGATCTTTGAGAAGCGATTTGGATTTCCACTGTTAGAAGCTTGGGCCATGACTGAATCGGGAGCGGGAGGAAGTATAATTGCAAATCATGAACCCAGATATATTGGGACTTGTTGTTTTGGAAAACCAAAGTCCTGGCTCGAATATCAACTAGTTGATGAAAAAAAACAAGTCGTCAGTTTAGGAGAGCCAGGAGAACTTCGGGTTCGCACAACTGGAGATAATCCTGCAAGAGGATTTTTTAGTGGATATTTTAAAAACCCGGAGGCAACTCAGGAAATTTGGCAGGATGGGTGGCTGAATACTGGGGACGTAGTTCGAGAAGATGAAAATGGGTACCTCTATTTTGTAGATAGAAGAAAGAATGTCATTCGAAGATCTGGGGAAAATATTGCTGCGCTTGAAGTGGAAGCGGGCTTAGTAGGAGCACCAGGGGTTTTAGAGGCGCTTGTCACCGCTGTTCCAGACGAAATTCGTGGAGAAGAAGTCGCGGTATGCGTGGTGCCTAAAACAAAGCTTAATGCGAACGAACAGTCCGCACATGAAATCGTGAATCACGCCCTAAAGACTTTGGCTTACTTTAAAGTTCCAGGCTATGTGATATTTTGCAAATCACTTCCGCGCACCTCTTCTAACAAACCGAAACGAGCAGAAGTAAAATCTCTCGCCAAAGAATATCTAGAAAATGGGAAGTTTTTTGATACACGACGTCTAAAGAAACGAGTCCAAAACTAATGAAAAATTATGATGGCGTAGCTCTTTTGAGCCCAGTCAGCTTCGGCTACTCTCGCCAAAGTGCTCGCTCAGCCGCATGGTTTATTGGACGAACCTTTCAGTCGGTCATCGATAATGCAGGCGTAAAAAAAGAAGATGTAGATGGATTTGCTGTTACGAGCTTTTCACTAGGATCAGACTCGGTAGTAACACTTACTCAACAATTCCAAATAACTCCCAGATGGATCGAACAATTTCCATTTGGGGGCGCCTCGGGCATCATCGCACTGCGTCGAGCTGCTCGAGCTATCCAATGTGGAGACGCAGAAATCATCGCTTGTATAGGCGGGGACGCTGCAGCACACAGATCATTCGAACATCAGGCTTCAATATTTAGTGGATTTACTATCGATGCTTCTTTCCCTTACGGCGCAGGAGGACCTAATACCGCCTTTTCTCTCATCACTCAAAACTACATGGAAAAATATGGAACCACTCGAGAAGATTTTGCGCGGATATCTCTCGATCAACGTTACAATGCTAACCACTATAGTCCTGCTCTTTTAGGTCACAAAACGCTATCGCTAAACGAATATATGAAAGCTCGTCAGATTGCCGGCCCACTTCACTTATTTGACTGCGTAATGCCATGCGCAGGAGGCGAAGGATTTCTAGTGATGAGTGAAGATCGCGCTCGTCATCTCAAGCAACCTTACTGCGTGATACGCTCGGCACAAGAACTCCACAATGCACACCCAACCGATGAAATTCAATTACGCGGTGGCTGGACGGAGTTTGCCGAAGCTCTATACGACACCGCAGAAGTGGGTCCAGACGAAATCGATTTAGTGCAAACTTACGACGATTATCCAGTTATAAGCATGTTGCAACTTGAAGATCTTGGTTTCTGTAAAAAAGGGGATGCGCGAGTGTTCGTACAAGAAACAGACATGCGATTTGATGGAAGCGGTACACTAAGTAAGAAACTCCCCCACAATACTAATGGCGGTCAGCTTTCTGCAGGTCAGGCAGGTGCAGCGGCAGGATATTTGGGCCTAAATGAAACTCTGCGGCAGCTTACTGATAAAGCGGTTAATAATTCTGTTCCCAGAGCTAAAGTTGGACTCATCAGTGGCTTCGGGATGATTAATTATGATAGAGGACTCTGTTCTGGGGCAGCTATACTCGCGAGGCCAAAAATATGACCACTAACGAACTCATGAAAAGCAGACTGAAGTATAATCGACCTTCTTTGCGCGCCAGAGCCAGACCTCCAAAAAACCGAACACCCTTAGGCGAAGCATTCTCTGCAGCTAATCTAGGCAGATCTCTGAAACTACAATACTGTATCGATTGCAACCGGTTTCAATATCCTTCGCAAGAGGTATGTCAGGCATGCCTTAAGGATAATTTAGTATGGCGCGAGGCAGTAGGTACAGGTCATATCATTAGTCAAACCGCCCTTTTTCATAGTCTCTGGGAATTTTTTAAGCGCCGCACAAGCCAGAAACCTTGGCCTGTCGCTACCGTCGCGTTGGATCAGGGACCAATAGTTTTCACGCATCTGGACGTTGAAGCATTTGATGACGGAAAAATGCTCCATGTTTCCGAGAAAACTCAAGTTAAAGTATTCTCCCACTATGACTGCTCTATGCGTTCAATACTGATTACTACCACCAAAGAAACTGATACTCAGACAAGAGAAACACGACAACAAATTGTTGCCCGAATGGGCTTGAGTAAACCGGCTTTCCGAGATGGAGGAATTTGACATGTCTACTCCGCACAAGACTATCGTAGTGACTGGAGGTAGCACTGGAATCGGACTTTGTATATGTCTCTCACTTCTAGATGCGGGCTATAAGGTTATAAATTTGTCTCGGCGAAAAGCAGAGATCGATAGAGAGTCTTTTTCTAATATGCAAGTTGATTTGAGCAGCAGAGATGAAACTTCTGAAGCAGCAGAGAAGATTGCAGCGAAACACGAGGTCACCGGGTTTGTTCATAACGCTGGCCTCATTAGGCCGGCATTGCTGGGTGATGTGCAACTAAATGATTTTGACTATTTAGCACAAGTTCATATCGGCACTGCAATCAGCTTAACTCAGGCGTTTCTTCCTAAAATGAAAAAAAATAACTTTGGCCGTATTGTGCTCATAACGTCACGAGCTGCCCTGGGGCTTCAAACCCGAACCAGTTATGCTACTACCAAGTCTGGAATGATGGGTATGGCGAGGACATGGGCACTTGAGCTTGGTGAATTTGGCATCACTGTAAATACAGTTGCGCCGGGACCTATCGAAGCAACAGAAATGTTCCATGAAGTAATGCCGGAAGGCGATCCTAAAATAGATTCGCTCGCTGCCAGCATACCGGTCAAACGTGTAGGAAGACCTGATGACGTAGCTCGAGCAGTATTATTTTTTAACGACCCTGAAAATAGCTTTGTTACAGGTCAGACCTTGATGGTATGCGGTGGTGCAAGTCTTGGTTCCCTAAGTTTATAGATAATACCTTGTTTGGATTGATATAGTATAAATAGGATCGAGAAGCGACTCGCCCTTAGAAGAAAACCTCACCGCAAGAGGATATTAGAAGTGATGGACGCAAAATCAAATAAGCTGATTGACGAACTGGTGGAACCGACTCGAATTCATAAGAGTGTTTATACTGACTCAAGCATTTTTGAATTAGAGATGGAACGCATTTGGGGTCAGGCCTGGATATTTATAGGGCATGAATCTCAGATACCAGAATCGGGAGATTTTTTTACCACTAATATCAATCATCGTGAACCGGTCTTAATGATCCGCGACAAAGAAGACTGCATCCATGTACTGCATAATCGGTGCGCCCATAAAGGTGCTAAAATAGTCGAAGAGCGCAATGGTAACGTCAGAGGCGCGTTGCGCTGCGGTTATCACGGGTGGACTTATAATTTTGATGGATCAATTCTCAACATTCCTAACGAAGAAGGTTATAAGGATACCGGCTTCGACGTTAAAGGTAGTTGTAATAATCTTCAACCTCTTGCACAAAGTGATTGCTATCGGGGATTCGTTTTTGCGACGCTTTCCAGCTCCACTCCACCATTAAAGGAGTGGCTCGGAGGCGCAATCGAGTGCATCGACAACCTGTGTGATCGTGCTCCAGAAGGTGAAGTAGAATTGGCAGGGGGTATCCTTCGTTATGATCACCCATGCAACTGGAAATTTATTCTAGAGAATCTCAATGACACGATGCATCCGATGGTGGTTCATCAATCTATCGTACAAGCAGCAGAAGATTATATAAAAACGCTGCCTGAAGAGGCGACTGAACATCGCAGCGAAGCGGAAATAATTCCGCCTTTCGGGGCATCCTACACAAACTTCGAAAATTCTGGCATTACTGGTTTTCCTTTTGGACATCACTACGATGGTGGAAAAACGAGCATTCACGCTGACTATACTGTTTTCCCCGCATATCACGAGGCTATGATGCAAGCCTATGGTGAGGAAAGAACTCGTGAAATCTATTCATTTAACACTCACAATGTTTTGTATTACCCCTCACTGACAATCAAGTGTGCAATACAGAATATTCGAGTTATTAGACCTATTAGCGTGGATCGTTTTGTTGTAGAAAGTTGGTCATTTCGACTTAAAGGTGCTCCCGAGGAAATGCTTCAAAGAACAGTTCTCTATTCTAGACTTATAAATTCATCTATGGGAATGGTTGGACCAGACGACCTCGAAGTTTATAGGAGAATGCAAGAAGGGCTAGTATCTTCGGGTAGTGATTGGATCGAATATCATCGGCAGTATGGCCGGGACAAAGAACTTGGGGATCGCGTTGTTGGCGGTGGAACAAGCGATCTAGATATGCGAACACAATTTGGCGCGTGGAAGAACTATATGACGGGTAATCTATAGGATGTCTGCACATAATCTCCAGGAAATAGAATCTTTTCTTTATCTAGAGTCATCTTACCTAGATCAACCAGACCTCGATAAATGGGTCGATCTATTCACCGAGGATGGTAAATATTGGATGCCAGCCTCTGAAACTCAAAAAGATCCACTCAATCATGTTTCACATATATATGACGATAGAGTCATGATGGAAATCAGGCGCAGAAACTTTGTTCATCCTCGATCATCATCGAAAAACCATCTAACTCGATGTTCGCATATCATCGGGAATATTCAAATAAATTCAGGTGAAAATGTCGATGAAATAAACGTAACCTCGAATATGCACGTTATAGTTTGGTATAGAGAGGAACAACAGATTTATGCGGCTAGGTGCAAACACATTTTGTTGAAACAGGAAGAGAAATTTAAGATTCGATTGAAACGTGTAGATCTGATTAATCCCGAAGCACCTCAAAAATCTCTCGTCGTTTATTTATAGGAAAACATGCAGATCACATTCTTATAAATAGCGGAACCGATAAAGGGAGCTAAAATCAAAACAATTTATATTTAAGTTGCAAATGAGAATGGTTATCATTATTATAGAAGCCTAATCGAAACTTTTTGGAATTAGGTCGCTATATGCAACAAACCGAATCAATGAAAGCTGAGCAAGCTTTTCAAAGAAAAGAACGCACATTCCGATTTTTTCTATTTTCCAGCTTGGGCTCGTTACTTGTGGCTGGCTATATTTTTAGCTGGTATCTAATACTACCTAATTAATTCCAGATAACTACTCCAATGCACCATAAACAATAGATTCGAGCTGCCCTCTAAAATTGAATGTACTCGAAGGTATTAATTGAGTCATGAAGATTACTGTCAGTTTTTCTACTGGATCTATCCAAAACAAAGTGCTAGCTAACCCACCCCAGTAATAAGTGCCAAAAGATGCAGGATTTCCATTTAAGACTGGATCGACCTTGCAAGCAAATCCTAAACCAAAACCAACGCCGCGATAGGCAGTTTCGCTAAAACTACCCGTCGCGTGAACTGACAAATCGCTACCGTTAGGCAAATGATTTCGCGTCATGTACGCTAATGTTCGAGAACTAATTATTCTATTACCGTTATAGACGCCGCCGGCTTCTAACATCTGACAAAAAGCCCAATAATCTGGCAGTGTTGATAAAAGGCCTCCTCCCCCAGAGTGATAGGTACGATCTTGATATTCACTATCCTGAGAATCATCTTGCAACAATAATTTTTTATTGGTGTCTCGCTCGTAACAACAGGCAAAACGATCACGCTGATCATCGCGCAAATTGAAGCCAGTATCGACCATACCTAGCGGTTCAAATATATTTTCCTGCAAATATTCTGAGAAAGGTTGCCCACTTATTACTTCTATCAAATAACCCAAAACATCAGTAGCAATCGAATAGTTCCAACGAGTCCCTGGAGAAAATTCCAATGGAAGAGATGATAACTGATCAATCATATCTTTTAATGTATAACCTGGACGCGGACGAGCCACACCAAGATCACGATAAGCGGCATCAAGATTAGTCGCGTTTAAAAAATCATACGTGAGCCCGGAAGTATGACAAAGCAAATCACGCACAGTCATCGATCGATCGCAAGAAATCGTTTGAAAATCTGGGTAAGAACCAGTTGATCTAACTTTCAAGTTAGACCACTCAGGTATATAACGATGAACCGGGTCCTCAAGTGAAAACATACCGCGCTCAAAAAGAGTCATTAGAGCAACTGATGTGATTGGTTTCGTCATAGAATAAATTCGAAAAACCGTGTCTTCAGTCATCTGACTTTTTCTTTCTCTATCACGAAGGCCTCCCAAATAGTGATAAAGCACTTCTCCTCGACGCGCTACTAAAACCTGACAGCCAGGGATTTTTTCACAATCTAAAAAACGTGTCTTGAGGTGCTCGCCTATACGAGCCAATCGATTGCCACACATGCCATGCGCACGCGGATTAGTTATATCTATCACCTTAGCTCCAATCCAATTTCTGATTTAAACACTACCAATATTATTAAAATAAAGATCTCGTTCAGAACTTTTAAGAAAACATAGATGTTGGAATAGATGTATTGAAGACAGTTTTCTGACAGAAACCCAAAGCATTTCATCACAGCGGTGAAACTTCCAAGAAAGAGACACCATCTAGATTAGCAGATATATCCTCTGGAATATCAAAGCGCATGTGCAAACTAACTGATGGCAATATATCAATAATACCGGGTAATCTATAAAAACGAGGTGCTAAACTTTTACTATTTGTAGCTATCCAAATAGTGCGCTCTCTGTCTGATTGTCCTCCGTGATTTCGCCCTCCGAACAAACTTCGACCGTGGTCTGTCGTGACTATAATAAGCCAGTCCTCTAGAGAATTTTTCTGACGGACATTCACCGCTTCCCAAATTTTTCCGACTCGAAAATCCATTAACTCTACAGCTTTGGAAAATTGCTCACTATCCCCGTATTGATGGCCTATATCATCTGTATGTTGCAAGTAGACCCAAGAGAGATCGGGAGCATTACTAAGGAGATATTCTGAAGCCCTATTTGCTACCAAGTCATCTATTTTTCGAATGCGATCACTCTCTGAATCAACTTCAAAACGACTTTTATCAATTTCAAGTTCATCGAAATAGTAATCTAGTTTTGTGCCTCCCGCTTCGCGCAACCCATCTCCTAATAATTTAGTTCTATTGTCAGTCCATGTAGAAAAAATAGCGGTCTTTAATTTTGGATTGGACATTTTTGCAATGCGAAAAATATCCCAATGATCATAATTTGGTTTCTCTACCTCATTCGTATATACATTGTGCTTATTAGCCCATGTACCTGTTAATAAACTCATATAACCCACCGCCGATACGGTAGGGCTTTCTGAATCTCCTCCTTTTTCTCCGCCCACATAAGCTCGAGTATATCCGCCACTGGATGCTATGGAGTCAATATTCGGAGTATTAGTATTTTCTATAGTATCTGCAGGAATGCCATCTACAATAATCAAAACTACCTTAGGAGAAGATAATCCTTTTTCACTCATCGTCGCACTCCAAGAAAAATGGCAAAACAGCAGCTCAAAGAGACAAAGACTTAATATTAAGATTCTACTCATCAAGCGTTCCTAGGAATTAATCACAAGACTGCTTTGATAATCGAGAAACACCTTTTTAAAAAAGTGAAAATTAATTCTCATACTAAGTTTTAATTTTATAAATGCTAATTTTCTATTCTTAACCAAGTAGATTCATCCTCTGCGATTTCGAAAAAGTCCATTCAATAAAGGATATCCGAAGCGGAATCTTGATTTCATTTTACGCAAAATATTAAGCGGTTGCGGCTTCAAATTTTGAATCTGTCCGCTATTAAGTCGCTCCACCGCATCCATTACTCTTTTTGAAGACTCTCCGTCACGATAAGGATTATGGTGATTTATGAATTTAGTAATCTCTGTCATCAAATCTTTTGGTCTAGTTAGCGCTTCGGCTAGCGCAGACTGCAGGCTGTCGGGTCTCTCTATGTCTATCAGATGTGGGCCAGGTATCCGATTTTTAAAGGTCACCACTGGCTTATCTAGATAAAGAAATTCAACAATAATTGAAGATGTGTCACACAACATGACATCGGCTGTCGTTAAAGCTACAAAATTGTTATCCCCTTCAAGAAATTCTACGTTATCGTACATAGTTAGCGTCCGATATTTCTCTACGACTTCGGATGCCATTAAAGGGTGGAACGTGATAATCCAATCCCACGTATCCAACATTACGAGACGTTTAATCTCATCAAATAATTTATTTGTTGAAGTCATACTAGGACTAAAAGTCGAGGCATACAGTATTTTTGGTCTACTATTTTTTTGAGGCACGGCCTTTGAGAGCATATCAAAAGAAGGCCATCCGGTTTCAACTACCTCAAAGCTTTCATATTTTTCTTGTATCTTAGTGAAACCCGCCGTGGTATCAGGACCCTGCGTGCAAAGTAAATCATAGCAATGCCAAGCGTGGCGGAAATGAACATTTTTATCAGACCGAGGTTTCGCGTTAAATCCGTGGAATAACATAACCTTAGTGCCAGGGAAAAAATCATATATAAAATCACTCACTCCAAAGACTGTGATGGGATCATAAGCCAGCACAGCAGCTAGATCTTCAAGACGTTCTTCATTATCAAGTAAATATTGAGCGCAATCTTCTCTATCAAAAAACCAAGCTACTCGATCTCCTCTTTTAATAATTTCCTCTTGGATCGGTCTCATCACTGGAAAAGCATAGCGCTCTGATACCAAAAACAGATATTTGCAACTCATAGTGTTAAATATCCTCGAAGATTGTAGTCGACTTTTTCAATTGAACGGGTATACATATTACTTATCCTATCTTAGCTTTAGACAGGTCGCATTAACTTGCAGTCTCTTAGTATAGTAGCTAAAAAAGCGTTTCTTTAGAAAATTACAGTTAAATAATATTTTATAGGTAAACCGGTATTTGCAGACATGCAAAAAAGACAAGAAAATAGTTTAAATGACTGATTCAAAAAAACACGACCCTTCTGGTCGATACGGAGTAATAGATACACATGCTCATATCGTATTAGAGGAAACATTTGGCGCTGCAGGAAAATATGGTCCACGACTAGGAGTTAACGATAAAAACGTACCATTCTTCGAAATTGGTGATTATCAGATGCAATCAATTGATTATCGGGGAACAATCTTTATGGACCTTTCACAGCGGATTGATTTCATGGAAGATTTAGGTATTGATCTGCAATTGCTCTCTCCCAACCCTTTGACTATGTTCCACAAAATTGATGCTTCAAGCGCTACAGAATATTGCCAGATACAAAACGATAATTTGGCCAAAGTAGTTCAAAACAACCAAGACTACTTCTTAGGGTCTGCAGCCCTACCAATGCAAGATCCAGTCGCAGCCTGCAAAGAAGCAGAAAGAGCAACTAAGGAATTAAATTTTTCAGCGATTAGCACAGGAACTGATCTCCCATTTACTTTGGATGACCCTATACTGGACGATTTCTATAAAACTCTCGTGGAGCTAGATATTCCACTTTTTTTACATCCTGCTTCTACGGGTGGGGTTAAAGGTCCTGATGACGCTCGTCTTGAGCGCTTTGATTTGACCGTTCTTCTCGGATACGCTTATGAAGAAACACTTGCGATAGCAACGCTTATTCTTGGAGGGGTAACTAAGAGACATCCTAAACTAGATATCTGTATCTCGCATGGGGGTGGCGCTATAGCTCTTCTTTGGGAAAAATTTGAGCTGCTTTGTAAAGTTAGAGAATGGGCGCCCGATCATGTCAAGAAAAATGGCTTTCGATCAGAACTAAAGAAGCTGTGGTTTGATAGCCACGTCGAGGGAAATGCGGCCGAGAATCTATTAGTTGATCTTATTGGCAAAGATCGATTAGTTTATGGGACAAACCTAGGTGGCTGGGACACTCC